>CAYXJH010000022.1:0-19570 GCA_964465415.1 uncultured Gemmatimonadaceae bacterium | reverse complement strand
CACCTGACCAAGAGCGAGGTCTCCATCAACGTGGAGGAGATCAAGCGGCCGGAGATCGACGCACAGCTGGTAGCCGACAACGTGGCCCATCAGCTCACCCAGCGAATCTCGTTCCGACGCGCCATGAAGCGGGCGGTGCAGTCCGCCATGCGGAGCGGGGCCGACGGGATCAAGATCCAATGTGGTGGCCGGCTCGGCGGCGCGGAGATCGCCCGGACCGAGGGTTACCACGAGGGCCGGGTCCCGCTGCACACGCTACGAGCGGACATCGATTATGCCCAGTCGACCGCCAAGACCACGTACGGGACCATCGGTGTGAAGGTCTGGATCTTCAAGGGCGAGGTGGTGGAGACGCCACGTGGCCGCACTTATTCGACGGGCTGAGGAAACGAAGGATTTCAGATGCTGGCGCCGAAGCGAGTAAAGTTCAGAAAGCAGATGAAGGGCCACACCCGGGGTATGGCCCAACGCGGGAACAAGGTGAGCTTCGGGGACTACGGTCTCCAGGCCGTCGAGCCCGGGTGGATCACGAATCGGCAGATCGAGGCCGCTCGTGTGGCCATGACGCGCCACATCAAGCGAGGCGGGAAGGTCTGGATCCGGATCTTCCCTGACAAGCCGGTCACGAAGAAGCCGGCGGAAACGCGGATGGGGAAGGGCAAGGGCAATCCTGAATACTGGGTGGCGGTAGTGAAGCCGGGACGGATGATGTTCGAACTGGAGGGCGTTCCCGAGGACGTGGCCCGCCGCGCGTTTGCGCTGGCCGCGGCCAAGCTGCCCATCAAGACACGGTTCGTCCTGCGTTCGCAGCACGGAGGTGGGGAGTGACGACCGACGAGATTCGGGACATGGAGGATGTGGACATCCTCCAGAAGATCGAGGATGCGCAGGAGGAGCTGTTCCGGTTGCGCTTCCGCAGCGCGACGCAGATGCTCGAGAATCCGATGCTGGTCCGGTCGCTGAGGCGCGACATTGCGCGCATGAAGACGATCCTGCGCGAGCGCGAGCTCGAGCAGGCGGAGAGGTGAGATGACGGAGAATACGCGCAACGAGCGCAAGACGCGCGTCGGCACGGTGGTCAGCGACCGGATGGACAAGACGGTGGTCGTCGCCGTGGAGCGGAGGACCGCGCACCGGGTTTATGCCAAGCAGGTCCGACAGACCAAGAAGTTCCACGCCCACGACGAGGAGAACCAGGCTCGGCTCGGCGATACCGTCCGGATCATGGAGACCCGGCCGCTGTCGAAGACCAAGCGCTGGCGTCTCGTCGAGGTCCTGAGCCGCGCGGAGTGAGGCCACGATGATCCAGCAGGAATCCATGGTCCGGATCGCGGACAACTCAGGCGCCAAGCAGGCGAAATGCATCCGCGTGCTCGGAGGGTCCCGGCGGCGCTACGCACGGGTCGGCGATGTTATCGTCGTGGCCGTCAAGGACGCGCTGCCCGACGGGACCGTGAAGAAGGGCGAGGTGGCCAGGGCCGTGGTGGTTCGCACCGCCAAGGAGGTGCGTCGCAAGGATGGTAGCTACATCCGATTCGATGACAATGCCGCCGTCATCATCAACGACGCCGGCGAGCCGCGCGCGACCCGCATCTTCGGCCCCGTTGGCCGAGAGCTACGGGAGAAGCGGTTCATGAAGATCGCGTCTCTCGCGCCGGAGGTGATCTGATGCCGCGATTCATGCCCGGAATGAAGGGCTCGCGACGGAACAAGAAGACCGTCGCGCAGAAAATGCACGTTCGGCGGGGCGACCGGGTGCGGGTGATCCGCGGGAACTACGCCGGCGCGGAAGGTACGATCCTCCGCGTGCTGCCGAAGCAGAACCGCGTGGTGGTGGAGGGCGTGAACATGCGCAAGCACCACCGCCGGCCGAGCGAGGCGAACCCGGAGGGCGGGATCATGGAGCATGAAGAGCCGATCCACGCGTCGAACGTGATGCTGATCGATCCCACCACTGGCGACCCGTCGCGCGTGCGGCACCAGGTGGAGGCGGATGGGACCAAGGAGCGGATCTCGGTGCGCGGGGGCAACCCGATCCCGAAGGCGCAGGATTGAACAGGCGGGCGATAATCAATGAAGCCGAGACTGCAGCAGCATTTCGAAGAGCGGGTCAGCCCGCGGCTCATGGAGCAATTCGAGCTCGACAACCCCTACCGGGTCCCGCGTATCGAAAAGGTCGTGGTGAACGTGGGCATGGGTGAGGCGGCGCGGAATCCGAAGCTCCTGGATACGGTCGTCGAGGAGCTGGGCGAGATCACGGGGCAGAAGCCCGTGGTGACCCGTGCCCGGAAGTCGATCTCCAATTTCGGGCTACGGGAAAAGATGCCGGTGGGCGCCAAGGTGACACTCCGCCGCGCCCGGATGTACGAGTTCCTGGATCGGTTGATCAACGTGGCCATGCCCCGGATCCGGGACTTCCGCGGCCTGCCCACGCGGGCCTTCGACGGACGGGGGAACTACACGATCGGTGTCAAGGAGCAGCTGATCTTCCCGGAGATCGAGTACGACCGGGTCGACTCGGTCCACGGTATGGACATCGTGGTGGTCACGAGCACGGAAAAGGACGACGAAGCCTACGCGCTGCTGCGGGAGATGGGCCTCCCGTTCCGGGGCGAGACGCCGCTCGTCGTCAGCGGCGAGGATATCGCCGGCCCGGCCGAGGAATAGAGGAATCCATGGCACGCAAGTCTCAAATCGAGAAGCAGAAGGACCCCAGCAAGCTGCGGTTCGCAGTTCGCCAGACGAATCGGTGCGGCCGCTGCGGCCGGGGCAGGGCATTCCTCCGGAAATTCGGCGTATGCCGGATCTGCTTCCGGGAAATGGCGCTGAACGGGGAGATCCCCGGAGTGCGCAAAGCGAGCTGGTAGGCACTACGAACTACGAATTACGAACTACGAATTACGAAAGGCGGCTGCGGCTCAGGATCGTGTATCGTCGTTCGTAGATCGTAGATCGTAGATCCGAGCCGGAAATCTTCTACAAGTCCGGCAGACTGAGTAGCCGGATACTATAGGGGCGAGAAGAAGCCAATGATGACCGATCCCATCGCCGACATGCTGGCGCGGATCCGCAACGCCTCGCGGGCGGGTCACAAGCGCGTGGACATGCCGGTGTCGAAGCTGAAGGCCGAGATTGCGCGTATCCTCAAGGAGAACGCGTTCATTCACGATTTCAAAGTGCTGGACGACGGCCGCCACGGGGTGCTGCGGCTGTACCTCAAGTATCACGAAGGTGCTCCGGTCATCCGCGAGCTGGAGCGCGTATCGAAGCCGGGTCGGCGGAAGTACGCGGGCGTGACCGAGCTGCCGCGGGTTCGCAACGGTCTGGGAATGGCCATCGTGTCCACATCGCGAGGTGTGATGTCGGATCGGGAGGCCCGGAAGAACAACGTCGGTGGCGAGATCCTCGCCGCGATTTGGTAGGGAGGCCCGCATGTCGCGAATCGGGAAGGCGCCGATCCCGCTGCCTCAGGGGGTGGAAGTCACGATCGAGGGGGACCTGGTCCGGGTCAAGGGGCCCAAGGGAGAACTCGAACATCGGGTCCGGCCGGAGGCGGTCATCCGCGTCGATGACGGGCAGCTCCTGGTGACCCGCACCTCCGAGGCCAAGCAGCATCGGGCGTACCACGGGCTCACGCGGGCGCTCCTGGCCAACATGGTCGAGGGGGTGAGCAACGGGTTCCGCAAGGGACTCGAGATCGTGGGCGTGGGCTACCGAGCCGAGAAGAGGGGTGATGCGCTGGTGCTGACGGTCGGCTACTCGCACGAGGTTCGGTACCCGCAGCCTGAGGGCATCACGCTGACGACGCCGGCGCCGACGCAGATCGTCGTCGAGGGCATAGACAAGCAGAAGGTCGGGCAGGTCGCAGCGGAGCTCCGGGCGGTGCGACCGCCCGAACCCTACAAGGGCAAGGGGATCCGTTACCAGGGTGAACAGGTCCGCCGCAAGGCGGGCAAGACGGGCGCATAGAGGGAGCGATGGCGAACAGCAAGAGAACGAGCTGGCGTGAGACACAGCTGCGGCGTCGGCATGCACGGGTCCGTCGGAAGGTGGCGGGCACAGCGGAGCGTCCGCGCCTGGCCGTCCACCGGTCCCTCAAGCACATCCAGGCCCAGCTCGTGGACGACACGACCGGCAGGGTGATCCTCGGGATCGCCACCACGTCGCCGGACCTGGTCAAGTACCGTGCGGACGAGTCGGGCGACAAGACGGCCTTGAGTCGGGAAGCGGGCAAGCGGCTCGCGGAGAAAGCGAAGGCGGCCGGAATCGAAACCGTGGTCTTCGACCGGGGCGGATACCTTTACCACGGCCGCGTGGCGGCCTTTGCCGAAGGCGCCCGCGAAGGCGGCCTGAAGTTCTAGGGGAGTCGAGGATGGCGAGAGAGAGTCGAGGAGGCGGTCGTCGCGGCCGCCAGGAGTCCGACCTCACGGAGACCGTGATTCATATCAACCGCGTCGCCAAGGTCGTCAAGGGCGGGCGCCGTTTCTCCTTCACGGCCCTGGTGGCCGTGGGGGACAAGTCCGGGAAGGTCGGTATCGCCCTGGGCAAGGCCAACGAGGTGGCCGAGGCGATCCGCAAGGGGATGGAGCAGGCCCGGAAGGCCATGGTCGAGGTGCCCATGGTGGAAGGCACGATCCCGCACGAGATCGTTGGGCGCGTCGGCGCTGCGCGGGTCATGTTGAAGCCGGCAGGACCGGGTACGGGCGTGATCGCGGGCGGCGCGGTCCGGTCCGTTCTCGAAGCCGCCGGGTATACGGACGTGCTGACCAAGAGCCTGGGGTCGAACAACCCGGTGAACACGGCGCGCGCTACGATGCAGGGCCTCCATGAGATGGTGACCGCCGATCAGGTTGCCGCGGAACGAGGGATCTCCAGGCAGGACCTGGAGGTACGCCATGGCTGAGTCGAAATCGGAAGCCAGGTCGGCGGACGGCCGTCTCCGGATCACCCAGGTTCGGAGCGGGGCCGGCCGCCCTCGCAAGCATCGGGCGACGCTGGAAGCGCTCGGATTGAAGCGGCACCAGCACACGGTGGTGCATACGGATAACCCGGCCATCCGGGGGATGCTCTTCCAGGTCCGGCACCTGGTGCAGGTGGAAGAGCTCGAAGGTGAGGAGTAGGGAACGATGACGGATCTGAGCAATCTCCGTCGCCCCAAGGGCGCGACCCGGCCACGCAAGCGGCTCGGCCGCGGCCCTGGATCGGGCACGGGCAAGACGGCCGGCAAGGGACACAAGGGGCAGAAGGCCCGGTCTGGTGGAAGCATTCCGGCGTGGTTCGAAGGGGGGCAGATGCCGCTCCTGCGCCGGCTTCCGAAGCGCGGCTTCAAGAGTCACAAGAAGAACGATTTCGAGGTCGTGAACGTGAAGGACCTGGCGCGTATCGAGGGGGATACGATCACGCCCGCGCTGCTCCATGAGAGCGGGTTGATCGATCTCGGCCGCGGCCTTCCGATCAAGGTCCTCGGCAAGGGCGATCTCGACCGGAAGGTCACCGTGAAGGCTCACGCCGTAAGCGCCGGCGCGCGCAAGAAGATCGAAGACGCCGGGGGCGCCGTCGAGCTCCTGGAGGAATAACGGGATGGCCAACCCGATCCCGAATCTGTTCCGGATCCCAGAGCTGAAGCAGAAGATCATCTTCACGCTCGGGATCCTGCTGGTCTATCGGTTCGGCGCCCACGTAACGGCGCCGGGCATCAACGTCCGTGCGCTGGAAGAGCAGTTCGCCCAGCTGCAGGGCACGTTGTTCGGCGTCTATGACATGTTCGTGGGCGGAGCGCTTTCCCGGGCGACGATCTTCTCGCTGGGAATCATGCCCTACATCTCGGCCAGCATCATGTTCCAGCTGCTGGCCGCCGTCTTCCCGACGATCGAGAAGATGCAGAAGGAGGGCGAGGAGGGACGGAAGAAGCTCACGCAATGGACCCGCTACGCCACCGTGGTCCTGTGCATCGCACAGGCTTATGGGTACTCGGTGTTCGTCCAGAGTATCCAGGGCGCGGTGCTCTATCCGGGCTTCGGGTTCCTCCTCACCACCACCATGATCCTGACGGTCGGTGGGATCTTCATCATGTGGCTGGGCGAGCAGATCACGGACCGGGGCATCGGCAACGGCATGTCGCTGCTGATCTTCTTCTCGATCATCGAAGGCTTCCCGACCGCCATCGTGCGAACCTGGGAAGCCACCATGACGGGCGTGCTCAGCCCCACCATGCTGATCATCCTGATTCTCGTGATGCTGGGTGTCACCGCAGGCGTGGTCGCCATGACCATGGGCGCCCGGAAGTTGCCGGTCCAGATCCCGCGGAAGGTCATGGGAAGGGGTCGGGTGCGAGAGGGCCAGAAGAGCTTCATCCCCCTGCGCGTGAACTCGGCGGGCGTCATGCCGATCATCTTCGCCCAGTCCATCATCATCGTGCCCGGCACCCTCGCGGCGTTCAGCACGATCGGCTTCGTGCAGCGGATGTCCGATACGTTTCAGCCCGGTAGCTGGGTCTACTATATCAGCTACGGCATCCTCGTGATGTTCTTCACCTACTTCTACACGTCGATCATTTTCAACCCGGTCGACCTTGCGGAGAACCTGAAGAAGCAAGGCGCGTTCATCCCGGGCGTGAAACCCGGCGCTCGCACGGCGGAGTACATCGACCACGTGCTGAGCCGGATCACGCTGCCGGGCTCCATCTACCTGGCGTTGATCGCTCTGGTCCCGTTCTGGATCTTCGACATCTTCGATATCCAGCTCTTCTTCTTCGGCGGCACCTCGCTGCTGATCGTGGTTGGTGTGGGTCTCGACACGGTCCAGCAGATGCAGCAGCACCTGCTCCTGCGCCACTACGAGGGCTTCATGAAGAAGGGACGCGTCCGGTTCCGAGGCCGACAGCGCTTCATGGGGTGAAGCCGGACATGCGTCTCATCCTCCTGGGGGCTCCCGGTGCCGGCAAGGGCACGCAGGGAGCCCTGCTCGCCAAGAAGCACGACCTCCAGCGCATCGTCACCGGCGAGATCCTGCGACAGGCCGTACGCGATGACACCCCCCTGGGTCGCGAGGCACGGCGGTACATGGATGCAGGCGAGCTCGTTCCCGATCACCTCATCGTCGAGATGCTCCGTGAAGTGATCGCCGAGGCACGGACCGGGTTCGTCATGGATGGCTTCCCGCGCACACTCGAGCAGGCCCGCAGCCTGGATGCCACACTAGAGGACGAAGAGAACCCGATCGACGCCGTGATCGTGCTGAAGGCGCCGGAGGATGTCCTGGTCAAGCGCATCAGTGGGCGCCGGTCCTGCCCCGGGTGCGGGGCCGTATACAACACCTATTTCAATCCCCCCAGCGTGCCAGACACGTGCGATCGCTGCGGCGCCCAGCTGATCCAGCGCGTCGACGACGAGGAGGACACGGTCCGGCACCGGCTCACCGTCTATCGGGAAGAGACCCGGCCCCTGGTCGACTACTACAGCGATGCGGGCGTCGTCGTCCACCGGGTCGATGGGGATCGGCCGGTCGACGAGATCCAGGCCGATATCGCCTCCGCGCTCGGAGTCGGATGAGCACCCTCAAGAATCCGGACGAGATCGACGCCATTGCGCGCGCGGGCCGGATCAGCGGACAGCTGTTCCAGACCCTGGCCGGGCAGATTGTGCCCGGCGTGAGCACCGGCGAGATCGATCGGCTCGCCGAACGCTTCATCGGCGACCACGACGGGGCGGTCCCGGCCTTCAAGGGCCTCTACGGCTTCCCCGCCACGATCTGCGCTTCGGTCAACCACGAAGTCGTCCACGGAATCCCGAGCCCGTACCGGCGGCTCGTCGAAGGTGACATCGTCACCGTCGATGTCGGCGTGGTCCTCGATGGCTGGTACTCCGATTCGGCGTGCACCTTCCCGGTCGGCCGGGTGGATCCGGAGACCGAGAGGCTGCTCGACGTGACACGGGAGGCCCTCCGGCTCGGCATCGATCAGGCCCGGCCCGGTAACCGCATCGGCGACATTGGACATGCCATTCAGACCCACGCCGAGGCCGCCGGGTTCTCTATCGTCCGCGAGCTCGTGGGCCACGGCATCGGACGGGAGCCCCACGAGGACCCCCAGGTGCCCAATTTCGGCCGGCGTGGCCAGGGTCCCCGGCTCGAGGAAGGCCTCGTGATCGCAATCGAGCCCATGATCAACCTCGGCGTCCGTGAAGTCCGAACCCTTCCGGACCGCTGGACCGTCGTGACCGCCGATAGCCGGCGTAGCGCTCATTTCGAGCACACCGTTGCGGTGACCGGCAACGGCCCCCGAATTTTGACCGCGGCGTAGGGCGGGGTTGATGCAGCTTGATGGCGAGGATATATTCAAAAGCTGTCCGATAAATGAAGGGGTAGGCGCATGAAGGTGCGTACGAGCGTAAAGCCGATGTGCGAGCACTGCCGGGTTATCCGACGCCGGGGGGTAGTGCGCGTCATCTGCAAGAAGAACCCGCGTCACAAGCAGCGGCAGGGATAGGGAACTATGGCGAGGATTGCAGGAGTCGACCTGCCGCGGACCAAGCGGATCGAAATCGGTTTGACGTACATCTACGGGATCGGATCGTCGGCCGCCCGGTCGATCGTGGAGACGACGGGCATTGATCCGGACCGACGGGTCCAGGACCTGAACGACGAGGAAGTGAACCGTCTTCGTCGCGTGATCGAGAACGATTACAAGGTCGAGGGCGCGTTGCGGACCGAGACGTCGATGAACATCAAGCGTCTGATGGACATCGGCTGCTACCGGGGTCTTCGCCACCGTCGCGGTCTGCCGGTTCGGGGTCAGCGGACCCACACGAACGCGCGGACGCACAAGGGGCAGCGCCGAGCGATCGCGGGCAAGAAGAAGGCCCCGCGAAAGTAGAACGCGGGTCGGGTCCGCCTGGCAAGCAGGTGGGACGATGGATTGGCTACGACTGGATTGCTGAACAACATGGCCCAACCAAAGAAGGCGCGGACGAAGAGGACGAAGAAGCAGGTCGAGTCCGAGGGGATCGCCTACATCAAGGCGACGTTCAACAACACGCTGGTGACGATCACGAGCCTGAGCGGTGACGTGGTCACGTGGGGCAGCGCGGGCAAGGCCGGATTCAAGGGCTCGAAGAAGTCCACGCCCTTCGCGGCGACGGTCTCGGCGGAGCAGGTCGGCCGCGAGGCGTACAACCTGGGCGTCCGGCGGGTGCACGTCCGACTACAGGGACCCGGGAGCGGCCGAGAATCGGCGATCCAGGCGTTGAGCGCAGCGGGTCTCCAGATCAAGTCGATCCGAGACATCACGCCGATCCCCCACAACGGGTGTCGTCCGCCGAAGAAGCGACGGGTCTAGACGACTTCGACTTCGACATCGACTTCGACGTCGACTTCGACTTCGGTTGGGGCGACGGTCGAATCCGGTGGTGGGGCGTGGGGAGTGGGAAGTCGGAATCGAAGCTGGAAGAGGCAGGTTCGAGGTAGCAGTTCGAAGTCGAAGTCGAAGTCGATGTCGATGTCGAACAACGGGTGTAAACCGCCAGGACCGTCCGGGCGGGAGGACGCTCGAGAGCAACACGGAAGAGGAGCGAGACGGTCGAATGGGTCGATATGCAGGGCCGGTGTGCAAGCTGTGCAGGCGGGAGGGGCAGAAACTGTTCCTGAAGGGCACGAAGTGCTACACGGAGAAGTGCCCGGTGGAGCGGCGGTCGTACCCGCCGGGGCAGCACGGCGTGGCGCAGGCTCGCCGCCGCAAGATGAGCGACTACGCGCTTCAGCTTCGCGAGAAGCAGAAGGTGAAGCGGATCTATGGCGTGGGCGAGCGCTACTTCCGCAACCTGTTCCAGCGGGCGACCCAGGCGGGCGGCCTGACGGGGGCGAACCTGCTGATCGGGCTGGAATCGCGGCTGGACAACGTGGTGTACCGGCTGGGGTTCGCGGGCAGCCGCTCACAGTCCCGTCAGCTGGTGCGACACCGGCACGTGGAGGTAAACGGCCGGCCGGTTGACATTCCGAGCTACCAGGTTCAGCCCGGTGACGAGGTACGGCTCAGGGAGGCTTCGCGGGACCTGTTGCCGGTGCAGATCGCGCTGGAATCGAAGACGCGGCCGGACATGGTGAGCTGGTTGGCGCTGGACGAGGGCACGCGGACGGGCCGCATGCTGGAGCGGCCGTCGCGGGAAGACATCCCGCTGCCGGTCCAGGAGCAGCTCATCGTCGAGCTCTACTCGAAGTAAACGACGGAGGGGGAACGTGGAGCTAGATCTGACGGGATTGGTCCTGCCGCAGCGGATCGAGGTGGAGGAGCGCACCGACGATGGTCGGTTCGCCCGGTTCGTCGTCACGCCGCTGGAGCGGGGTTTCGGCCAGACGCTGGGCAACTCGGTCCGTCGCATCCTCCTCTCGTCGCTGCCTGGTGCGGCGGTGTGGGGCTTCCGGATGGACGGGGTGGTGCACGAGCACCAGACCGTGGCGGGGGTGAGCGAGGATGTCCACCAGATCATCCAGAACCTGAAGGCGTTGGTTCTGAAGCTGGACCCGGAGCAGAACGAGGCGCGCCTCGAGCTCCGCGCCAGTAAGGCGGGCCGGGTCACGGCGGGGATGATCGAGAAGCCGGGCGGCGTTGAGATCCTGGATCCGGACCACCACCTGTTCACATTGCAGGAGGACCGCGACATTCACCTCGAGCTGTACGTGGGCAAGGGTCGTGGATTCGTATCGGCCGATGACCACCCGCTGCCGAAGGGTAGCCCGGTGGATCTGGTCCGGATCGATGCGATCTACAACCCGGTGCTGCGAGCGAATTTCACGGTCGAGGAGACCCGCGTGGGTCAGCGCACCGACTTCGATCGCCTGACCCTACGGATCGAGACCAACGGTAGCGTGGCGCCCGAAGACGCGGTGGCCCATGCGGCGGAGCTGGCACGCAAACATCTCGAGTACATGCTGCGCTTCAGCGCGACCGGCGAGTCCGAGCCGCCCGTGCCGGGCGCGATAGCGGTGCCGAAGACGCTGCGGGACCTCTTCGACCGGCCCATTGAGGATCTGGCCGAGCTGAGCGTTCGGAGCGTGAACTCGCTCAAGAAGGAAAACATCATTACGCTGGGCGATCTGGTTCGCCGAACCGAGGACCAGATGCTGGACATCGACAATTTCGGCGTGAAATCGCTGGAGGAGATCCGACAGTTCCTGGCCGAGCATGATCTCCACTTCGGCATGAAGCTGGAGGCCGGCGAGGACGGTGAGCTGTACCTTGTGGACGCGCCCGCGCTGCCGGCGGGGTCCGCGGTGGAGGAAGAGGAAGCGAAGTAATCCATGAGACACCGCAAGAAGGGTCGCCACCTGGGCCGGACCGCGGAGCATCGGAAGATGATGCTACGGAACATGGCGAGCTCACTGTTCAAGCACGACCGCATCGAGACGACGGTGGCGAAGGCGAAGGAGCTCCGGCAGTACGCGGAGCCGTTGATCACCAAAGCGAAGCGGGGCGACCTCCATTCCCGGCGAGTGGTCGCACGCAAGATTCACGATCCGGAAGCGCTGGCGCGGCTGTTCGACGAGATCGGGCCGCGTTATGCCGAGCGGCCTGGCGGATATACGCGGGTCGTCAAGCTGGGGCACCGCGCCGGCGATGCGGCCGACGTGGCGATCATCGAACTGGTGGAGTAGATCATGGCGAAGCAGGGTGCAGCGCCTGGCGGGCGCCCGATGTCTTTGGTCTGGATGGTCCTTGCACTGGTCGTCGTCGGTGGATTCCTGACGTGGCTCGGTGTGTCCAGCGAGCCGACAACGGTGGTCGTCGTGGAGGACGAGGACGACGAGAACGACGTCGGGACAGGGAACGGCGCCACGGTGGTTGAGCGGGATGACCTGGCCGAGGATCGGGGTCAGTTCCTGGGGCAGCGCATCCGCGTCCAGGGCGTGGAGTCCACCGGCCGACTGGGACCGGCGATCTTCTGGGGCGAGCTCGGCGACATGGGGCGCCAGATCCCCGTACTGATCCGCGTCGATTCGGCCGCGGCCGAGGCGATGCAGTTCCAGAGCGGCGTCCCGTACACGATCACGGGCACGATCGACCGTGTCACCGACGAGCTGGTAGAGTCATGGGGCGAGGCAGGTGAGTTCGCAGGCGAGGGTGAGCAGCTTCAGGCGACGTTCGCGGATTACTACATCCAGGCGAGCGACGTCCGGCCCACCCGCGGCGCCCGCCCGCAGAGACAGTAAGGAGCGGTCATGGCACGGGAGTGTTACGTCTGTGGGAAGAAGCCGCGGTTCGGCAACAACGTGAGCCACGCGAACAACAAGACGCGGCGGCGTTGGCTGCCCAATTTGCAGCGGGTCCGGATTCAGACCAGTGGTGGGGACACGGAGAGGGTGCGGGTCTGCACGCGGTGTATCTCGGCCGGCAAGATCAAGAAGGTCGGCTGACGGACAGCCTGGCCGATCGAGGTCCCCGGTGCCCCGCAGGTACCGGGGACCTCGTCGTTTCGGGAACACAGGCCCGGCTCTTGCCCGCAGCCATTGAAACCCCGATGTTGCAGGGCCCGCCGGCCTGATGCGTCGCCTTCGACACCGATAATCAACCGGAACAGAGGTCAGCTTGTCCGCAATGTTTTCCGACCGTCGCGGCCCGGACGATGGGCCGTCGCTGTCCGACCACGGGCAGGAGCTCGTGCGCAGGATCGACACGCGCGAGGCCCGGTTCGGTGTGATCGGTCTCGGCTATGTCGGTTTGCCTCTGTCGGTTGCCATCACGGAGGCGGGCTTTCGCGTACTGGGTCTGGACGTCTCGGAGCAGGTCGTCGATTGGCTCAACAGCGGCAACTCCCACATCGAGGACGTACCGCCGGCTACGGTGATGGGCATGCGCGAGCGCGGGCAGTTCGAAGCCACCACGGACGCAGCGCGCCTGGCGGAGTGTGATGTCATCTGCATTTGTGTGCCGACACCGCTGTCGAAGACCCGAGACCCCGACGTCAGTTACGTCGTCCATGCCTCCAATGCCGTGGCTTCGGCGCTCCGGCCCGGACAGCTCGTTATCCTCGAATCGACCACATACCCGGGCACGACCCGGGAGGTCCTGCTTCCACTCCTCGAGGCGAACGGTCTCGAAGTAGGCAAGGACGTGTTCCTCTGCTTCAGCCCTGAGCGCGTGGACCCGGGTAACACGGTCTGGCAGGTCCGCAATACCCCGAAAGTCATCGGTGGAATCACGCCGGCCTGCGTTCACGTGGGCGCCACCGCGTACGGGGAGGTCCTCGACACGGTCGTGCCGGTGTCCACGACGGAAGCCGCGGAGCTGGCGAAGCTGCTCGAGAACACGTTTCGCGCCATCAACATCGCCCTCGTGAACGAGATGGCGCAGGTGGCCGACCGGCTGGACGTGGATATCTGGGAGGTCATAGAAGCGGCCGCGTCCAAACCGTTCGGCTTCATGAAGTTCGTGCCCGGCCCCGGGATCGGAGGCCACTGCATTCCGCTGGACCCGCATTACCTGTCCTGGAAGATGAAGACCTTGAACTACAGGACCCGCCTCATCGAGGTGGCCAGCGAGATCAATTCGGAGATGCCCGAATACGTCGTGGACAAGGTGCGGGAAGGCTTGAACGAGCACCGCAAGCCCGTCCTGGGAAGCAGGATCCTGGTGCTGGGAGTCTCCTACAAGAAGGATGTGGGCGATGTCCGGGAAAGTCCGGCAATCGACATCATCCGCTTGCTCGAGGAGCAGGGAGCCGATATCCGGTATCATGACCCGTTCGTCCCGGAGATACGGGAGGAGGGGACGGTCCGCATGACCGTGCCACTCACGGTCGAAGAACTGGAGGCCGCCGACTGTGTCGTCATTGTGACGGATCATTCCGACCTGGACTATGCCGAGGTAGCGCGCAGGGCGAGACTCGTGGTCGATACCCGTAACGCCACACAGGGCGTGTCCGAAACCGGGGTCGTACGGCTGAGCGGGCCACACCCCTTTCCGCGCCGTACGGGGCCAGTGAAGCCGGTCGCCCTGGCTAAGACCTGAGCGACGGTCGAGAACTAGTGCGCCGGTGCCCAGGGTACGCCTCGCTGGCAGTTTTCCTCCCCATTACGGGTACTCACGTGAGCGGCCGAAAGACCGCGCCCGTACTTGCCATACCCTGGGAGCAGCGTTATCCATCGAGATTGCCAATCTGTGCATTGAATATGCACCGTCGTATTCGGGCTCGATTCGAGACGAATCCGTCATCTATACGGGACCATTATGAGCGGTGCACGGCCGGGTGTCTGCGGCCGGGCACTCATCGATCGGGGTATGGCCCTGCGCGTGCGGCGCAGCGCGCAAGACGTGCGGGGCAGGGTTACGGACAGGGACAGGGGACCGCCCGCGCGCGGCCGGTCCCTCGCTTGAATGATGGGCTAGGTCAGAGACGCCCTGGGACTGACGGGGCCAGAGTGTATCCTGCGACCAGATTGACGTGAGGCGTGAGGACCGAGAGGTTGGAGTCTGCCACGGAAGGTCCGGTCGACGTCGGGATGGGGGCCGGGCGGGAATGGTTCGCCTGCTACACCCGGGCTCGCCATGAGAAGCGGGTCCACGAACAACTAGTGCGTCGGGGCTTCGATACGTACCTGCCACTTCTGGCCGAGGAGCGGCAGTGGTCGGATCGACGGAAGCTGGTGGAGCTTCCCTTGTTCCCGGGCTACGTATTTTCGCGGTTCGCCCGGGGGGACATCCACCAGGTGCTGACCGTGCCGGGCCTTGCCACCGTGGTCCGGCACAATGGGGTGCCATCGCCGATCCGGGAAGCCGAGGTGGAGAACATTCGCCGGTTCGTCCGTGCGCTGGCGGAGACGGGACAGCGCCCGGAGCCGCGCCCGCTGGATCGAGGTCAGCCGGTACGGGTGATGCGTGGACCGTTTGCGGGCGTGGCGGGCGTTGTGGTCGAGCGGCGGGGTCGCCGCAGGTTCCTGGTGGGGTTGAGCACGATCGGTCAGGGCATGGAAATTGACATTGACGGCCGGAACCTGCAGCCTATTGGGCTGGGTTCATAAGGCTGGCCAGTCTATCGAAAGGGTCCATGGCTACACGAATCATAAAGCCATCGGTTGAAGCGCTGTTCCAACCGCGGTCGACGATCGGGCGCGAGCTCGGGATCGGGATCTATGCGGACGGAGCGCGGATTCCGGAGCTCGTGGCGGCCTGCCGTGATGGATTGGCGGACGGTTTCACGACGAATCCCACGCTGATGGCTCGGGCAGGCGTGCCGGATTACAGGGAATTTGCCCGGGAGGTCCTGGATGAGGTGGTGGACATGCCGATCTCGTTCGAGGTCTTTGCGGACGATCTGGACGAGATGGCCGGACAGGCGCGGGAGATCGCGAGCTGGGGCACGAACGTGTTCGTGAAGGTGCCCGTCGTCAACACACGGGGGGACTCGACGGTCCCGCTGGTGCGTGACCTTGCGGTGGAGGGTCTCCGCCTGAATGTCACCGCGATCCTGGCACTGGAACAGGTGGAGGACGTGCTGGAAGTCCTGCCTCCGGAGGGACCGGCGATCGTGTCGATCTTCGCGGGTCGAGTGGCGGACACGGGGCGAGACCCCGTGCCACACATGGAGCGTGCGGTGGGGCTGGCGGCAGGGCATCCTGGGGTGCGGGTGCTCTGGGCGAGTCCCCGCGAGGTTCTGAACCTGTACCAGGCCCGGGATTGTGGCTGCGACCTCATCGCGATCACGCCGGATCTGCTGCGGAAGATCTCGCTACGCGACAAGGACCTGGTGGAGTTTTCCCGGGAGACCGTGCAGATGTTTTTCGACGACGCGAACCGCGCCGGGTACCGACTCTAGGGGAATGGCCGTATCCACGGTCCTGATCACCGGGGTCGCCGGGTTCATCGGCAGCAATCTCGCGGACCGGTTGCTCGCGGCAGGCCACCGCGTGATCGGCGTCGACGACCTGTCCGCCGGGGTGATCGAGCAAGTCCCGACCGCTGTGGAGTTCCACCAGGCCGACGTACGTGAACCCGGGACGGCATCGCTGTTCGAGGGCGTGGACGTGGTGTACCACCTGGCGGCCAAGAACTGCATCGCCGACTGTCAGGCGGACCCCGTTGAGACCGCGTCGGTGAATGTGCTCGGGACAGTGGCCGTGTTGGAATCTGCAAGGCGGGCCGGGGTCGGTAAGGTCGTATACGCGGATTCGTCCGCCGTGTACGAGGGAAGCTCCCGGCTCCCGACGCCTGAGAGCGAGGCTTCACCGCGGAGCTTCTATGCGGTCAGCAAGGCTACCGCGCACGAGTTCGTTCGGGCCTACGAGCGATTCCACGGCATGCGTCTAACGGGGCTCCGCTATTTCTGCGTGTACGGTCCGCGCCAGGACTACCGCCGGACCATCCCCCCGGTCATGAGCGCCTTCATATTGAAGCTTCTCCAGGGTGAGCGGCCGACGATCTACGGGAGCGGTGAGAAGCGGCGAGACTTCGTCTACGTCGATGATGTCAACGAGTTCCACCTCCTGTGCATGACGGATGAGCGGACCGACGGCCGCGTGTTCAATATCGGCAGCGGCCGGAGCTATTCGGTGCGCGAGATCTTCGAGGCCGTTCGGCGACTGGTGGCCAGCGATGTCGAGCCCCACCATGCACCCGACCTTCCAGGGGAGGCGCAGGAGACGCTGGCGGACATCGCCGTCGCCCGATCCCTGGGATGGGAGCCGGAGGTCGATCTGGAGGAAGGTCTGCGCCGTTCCATCGGCTACATCCGTGACGTAGTGCTGGGTGCGGCCACGCCTTCGGGTTCGAGCTGAAGGCCCTGGTGCTGGCGGCCGGGCGGAGCACCCGGATCGAGCCGCTGTCGGGAGGGCGACCCAAGCCGTTGCTGGAAGTAGGTGGTCGGTCGCTGCTGGAATGGAACCTCCGCTGGATCACGGACGCGGGGTTCGGTCCGATCTGGATCAACATCCACTACCGCGCGGGCGAGATGCGTGACGCGGTGGCGGCCATGGATCCCGGGTTCGGGGCTTTGCGTTTCTCAACCGAGGATACGATCCTGGGTACTGCGGGTGCCTGGCGAAATCTTGCCGGGGAATGGGACGACACGAGCCTGGTCATCTACGGAGACAATCTGACGCGGTTCGACCTGGGCGCATTCGTGGCGGCGCACCGCGCGCAGGCGGACGAGATCGTCGCGACCGTGGCGCTGTTCGACCCGTCCCGTCACGCTAACACGGGGATCGCCGGAAGCGCGGTGGTGGTTGACCCCGATCGCCGCATCACGGGCTTCGAGGAGGGCCGCGGAGGCGGCGCCGGGCACGCGCTCGTCAGCACGGGCGCCTGTCTTCTGGAGCCGGAAGTGGCGGCTCGGATGACGGGGGGGTTCGCCGATTTCGGCGCGGACGTATTCCCAATGCTCGTCCGTGACCGAAGACTGGCGGCGTATGTGATCGAGGACGGCGCGTTCTGCCTCGGCCTGGACACGCCCTCCCATTTCGAGGCCGGCCGGAACATGGTCGACTCGGGCCTGGTTCGGCTCGAGGCCGAACGGGCGCCGTGATCGGATGATCCTGACCCGGACGCCGCTGCGGATCACGCTGGGTGGTGGCGGCACCGATCTTCCCTCTTACTACGCCAGACATGGCGGGTTCGTTCTTGCCATGGGCGTGGACAAGTACGTCCACGTGATGATGAACCGGCCCGTGCTGGAGACGGGGGTGAGGCTCCGTTACAGCCGGAGCGAGACGGTGGCGTCCGTTTCGGACCTGGAGCACGATCTGGCGCGCGTCGCCCTGGCGAGCCACGGCATTGAGAACGGCGTGGATGTCTGGTCGATGGCCGACCTCCCGGACGGGACCGGACTGGGCTCATCCGGCGCTTTCCTGGTGGGGCTCCTGAAGGCGCTTCATGAGGCCCGTCGCGCGCCGGTCGGATCACAGGAGCTCGCGGAAGAGGCTTGCCGGCTCGAGATCGACGTGCTGGGGAAACGGGTGGGCAAGCAGGATCAGTACATGGCCGCATACGGCGGCCTGACCGTGCTTGATATCGCGCGGGATGGCGATGTCTCGGTCCGCCGGGTGGGCGTGGGCGCAGCGGCGGTTCGAGCCCTGATGGCGAACACACACCTGTACTACACCGGCGTGCGGCGCAGCGCTTCGGAAGTCCTCGCGGACCAGGACGACGCGCTGTCGTCCGCCGACGGGGGCGCTACGGAGCGTGCGGTGACGGACTCACTGCACCGGATCAAGGACCTGGGTCACCGGATCCTGGAGGCGATCGAGGCGGAAGACATCGACGGCTGGGGGCTGCTCCTTCATGAGCACTGGGAGCAGAAGAAGCGGTTGTCCGATCGGATCACCCTGCGCGCCGTCGACTCGCTCTACGATCATGTGCGGAGGGAATACGGGGTGCTGGGTGGGAAGATCGCGGGGGCCGGTGGCGGTGGTTTCCTCATGCTCTACTGTCCCGGTGACGGCGACCGCCTCGAGGCGTTCATGAAGAGCCAGGGGATGCCTCGGCTCGCATACGGCCTCGCCCCCGCCGGAGTCCAGGTCACCACGGGCGTTTCGCCGGATACCGTACCAGCCCGGCTGCCTGGAGCGGGCTTATCGGCGACCGCGGCACAGACTGAGTGAGGGCGGCACCGTGACCGAGCAGCCGGGTCTTGCAGCGCTGGATATGCCATTGGAGTCGCTGTCGGGGCGACGGGTGCTGGTGACGGGCGGCAGCCGGGGTATCGGACGGGCGTGCGCGGAGCAGGCGCTGTCCGCGGGCGCGGAGGTCGTCATCGCGGCCCGGGGCAGCGAAGCCCTCGAGGGGACGCGATCGGAGCTGTCGTCGAGGTTCGGCACCGCCGTGCACGCGTATCCCGGAGACGTGGCCGACGAGAGCTCGGTGAGCGCTCTGGTCGCGCGGGCGACGGCCGCCATGGGGGGATTGGACGGCGTGATCCACGCCGCTGCCGTCCTGGGCCCGATCGGCCCCACGATCGAGCAGACGCCCACCGCCTGGTGGGACGCGGTCCGCGTCAACCTGTTCGGCACGTTCGCCGTAGTGCGTGCCTCGGCCGCGGCCATGTCCGCCGGCGGCCGCATGGTAGTGCTGTCCGGAGGCGGGGCCACGAGCCCCTTTCCCAACTACAGCGCATACGCGGCGAGCAAGGCGGCGGTCGTCCGGTTGACGGAGACGTTGGCGGAGGAGCTGGCCGGCCGGATCGAGATCAACGCCCTGGCACCGGGATTCGTGCGGACGGCCATGCACGACGCGACCCTGGCGGCCGGGGAGGCGGCGGGTGCCTCATACCTGGAGAAGACCAAGCGGGAACTCGAGGCCGGCGGGGTGCCCGCGGAGCTGGCTGGCCGGGCTGCGGTCTTCCTGCTCTCGCCCAGGTCGAAGGGGATCACCGGTAGACTGGTGGCGGCGCCCTGGGACGAGTGGTGGCGCTGGCCCGACCGACTGGACGACCTTGCGGAGAGTGATGTGTTCACGTTGCGCCGGATCGTGCCTCGGGACCGGGGCAGGTCGTGGCAGTAGCGGGGCGGGCGCTGGGCGTAGCGGTCATCGGCTGCGGACTGGCCGGACGCCGCCGGGCCGCAGCCGCCGCTGCGGACGAGCGCACGGCAG
>CAYXJH010000021.1:0-20409 GCA_964465415.1 uncultured Gemmatimonadaceae bacterium | reverse complement strand
TGGCCGGTGGCAGCGCGGGCGCGCGGTACACCGAGGCGGCCAAGCCGTCCGCCAGGATCGTGGCGTTGCCCAGGAGCGAGCGGGCGCTGAAGTGCACGTGGCCACCGGTCCCCGGATGGCCCCGGGCGACGAGGATCTGCTGAGCGATCTCGTTCGCCGGCCAACCCTGCCCCTGGCCGCCGCGCCGGACCCGGTTCGGGATGAGCCCCGGCCAGAGGTGCCGACCGTGATGGTTCTGCTCTGCCCACCAGCCCATGAGGATCGGGTAGCTCATCAGGGTATCGGTTATGGGACGGTACAGCTGCGGCACGAAGTAGTCGAGCGACCCGTCCGCGAGCCACTTGCGGGCGTCCGCGTAGATCCGGTCGTAGGCATCGAAGCAGCAGACGCCCGGCGGGTGGCCGGGCCGCCAGATCCCGATGGGGCTGACCCCGAACCGAACCCACGGCTTCTCCTGCTTGATCTCCCGATACAGGCGGGCGACGAAGCGGTCGACGTTCTGCCGGCGCCAGTCGCCCCGGTCCAGCGTCCCACCGCTCGCCACGTACCGCTCCCAGCTCGCGTCGTCCGGGAAGGGGATCTCCTCGCCCGCCTCGTCCTGTTCGATATACGGGTAGAAGTAGTCGTCGATATGGATACCGTCGACGTCATAGCGCCGGACCACGTCCAGCATGACCGCGATGGAGTGGTCCTGCACCTCCGGCTCCCCCGGGTCCATCCACAGGTGCCGGCCATACTCGACCACCAGGTCCGGACGGGTCCGGCTCAGGTGGTCCGGCGAGATGTCGGACCTGGCGGACGGGTGGCGGGCGCGGTACGGATTGAACCAGGCGTGCAGCTCGAGGCCCCGTGCGTGGGCCTCCTCGATGGCGAACGCGAGCGGGTCGTACGCGGGTTGCGGCGCGACGCCCATGGTGCCGCTCAGGTACTCCGACCAGGGCTCGAGCGCCGACTCGTACAGTGCATCCGCCGCCGTCCGGACCTGGAAGATGACCGCGTTCAGACGCAGCGCCGCGGCCCGGTCCAGGATCGTCACCAGCTCGGCGCGCTGGCTGTCCGGTGGCAGGCCCGGCCGGGACGGCCAGTCGATGTTGCTGACCGTGGCTACCCACACGCCCCGGAACTCGCGCTCCACCGCCGGCACGTCGGCCGGCGATGGGTCGGCTGGAGGTCGGGTGGGGGCACAGGCCAGCGCGGCCAGCGCCATCAGCGCCGGTGCTGTCGCGCCGACCGGTAGCGGGAAGGCACGGGCCACGGAACGGGCCCGCGGGGGTCGTGAAGAGATCGGCCTCATCGCTGGCTCCAGTCGATCGACAGGTCGGGTGCTCATGGTTGCGGAACTCGGGTCGAATATAGGTGCCCTGCCGCGTCCGGTCACGGCCGCCCGGCCCCCAGCCGGGATTCGACGCCCCGGCGGAACGTGCCATCCTCCAGGTACGGGCGGAGGTGTCTCCCCGGGCATGAGGTTTCTGCGTAGTCGTAATGCCCGCCGATCCGGTCCAGCGGCAGATCGAACCGCGCGACGGCCCACGCCATGAGCGCCATCACCGCCTCGATCTGGGCCGGCGTCGGCTGCTGGAGGCCGTAGTTGCCGATCACGCTGATGAGCAGGTGGCCCCTGGGGTCGTACGTCGTGTTCGTTTCCCCCATGTACCGCCAGTCCCGACCCTCGTAGACACGGCCGTCCAGGTCGATCAGGAAGTGATACGGGACGTCCCACCAGTTCCGATCGGTTCGCCCCCAGCGCTGGAGACCCCTCAATCGCTCCACCGGGTCGTCTCCCGGCCGCAGCGGCTCCGGGCTACCGGTGTGGTGAAGCGTCACGTGCGTGATCTCGTGCGGCACCCGGAGCCGCATGTCCGCGCCCCCGGCGCGGTCCGACGCGGCCACGTGCGGGGGCAGGGACACCAGCGTGGCTGCCTCAAGCTCGACCAGGCCGCCGCCCAGCTCGCCGGCCGGCCGCGCCGACAGTACGGCGATCCGGTGACCGGCCCAGCGCACGGCCGTCCCGGCCTCCGCTCCACCGAATGCCCGTCGTCCATGTGGAGGAAAACACGAGGGACGGCCAAGGTCCCTTCTCGACGCGGGTCCTCGGCGCCGTCCGGTCCCGGCCCGGTCTCCACGACGGCAACCGACAGCGCCCCGAATCGCACGGTGTCGCCCGGCGCGATGTTGCGACGGACGGCGTCGGCCGCGTGACCCACGGGCGCCTCCGAGCGCCACGTGCCCCCGGCAATGACTCCAGCGGGCTCTGTTAGCGAGGGTGTGTGGGCGCAGCCGGCCAGGACGATGAGCAGGAACCAGCTCGGCCGCAGGCCCGCCGCAGCCCGCGCCGCGGTGGATCGCGGGGCTCCTATCGAGGCGGTCGAGCAAATGGAATGGCTCGTCATCGGTCAGTATCCGTCAAGATCATTGACCCCCGTACTTCTTTCGCGAATACTGTGGGGTCCGGGCACCAGTCCCGGAACCCCTATGGGACAAACGTGTCCTCGTGTGGCCGGAAAGGCGACCCTTTGTCACTTCGCTCACGCGGGCGGCCCGATCCCAGGGGGCGCCCACATTTCCACCGGAGGTCAGTCCATGGGTTCCCACAGAGTATGTAGACTCGGAGGACCGGTGGTGGTCTTGCTGCTGCTCCTGGCAGCGGCCGCCGCCCCCGTCCTGGGGCAGGGCACGGGCGTCATCCGCGGTACCGTAGTCGACGCGGTGACCGAGCGGCCGTTATCCGCCGTTCAGGTCTCACTGGCCGGCACCAACCGCGGTGCGCTCTCCAACGCCGCGGGTGAGTTTCTGATCCTCAACATTCCGGCAGGTACGTACACGATACGGGCCGAGATGATCGGCCACACCACGGTGACGCAGGAAGTGGTGGTCCGCGAGGGCGACGTGGCTCAGATCGCCCTCCGCATGTCCCAGGCGGCGATCGCCATGGACGAGATCGTGGTCACGGGGACCGCGGGCGCCACGTCCCGGCGCACGCTGGGGAACTCCATTACCACGGTGAACGCGGCGCAGATGGCCCAGCAGACGGCCATCACGTCGTTGACCGAGCTCCTTCAGGCCAAGACGCCCGGCGTCCAGATCCTGACGAACTCGGGCACGCTGGGCACCGCGGCCGACATCCGGATCCGCGGCGCATCGTCGCTCACCTCGACGCGGCCCGCGGTGTTCATCGACGGCGTCCGCTACAACGATGGCGGTCTGGGGTCGTTCACCCCGTCCGGCGCCGGTACCACGTCGTTCAGCGGTCAGACCACGTCCGCGTTCGACTTCATCAACCCGAACGATATCGAGTCCATCGAGGTCGTGAAGGGCCCGGCCGCCGCGACGCTCTACGGCGCCGAGGCGGCGAACGGCGTGATCCAGATCATCACGAAGAAGGGGATGCGTGGTGAGCAGGCGGTACGCTGGGACCTCCGCGCCGAGTACGCCCAGAACGATTGGTCGCTCGAGATTCCCGACAACTACACCACGTGCTCGGCGGCGCGGATCGCAGAGGTCGACGCCGGCGGCAACCCGGTATGGCCGGGCTGTCAGGGTGTTGCGCCCAGCACGGTCCTGCGCGAGAACCCCCTCCGCCAGGACCCGCTGGCGCTGCGCACCGGTGACGTCATGCGCACGTCGCTTTCCGCCCGGGGCGGCGGCGAGAACTATTCGTTCTACTTCGCGGCCGACCTGAACGAAGAGAACGGCGTCTACTTCAACAACCACAACCATCGCCGCGCGGTCCGGGCCAACGTGTCCGTCCAGCCGAACACGTGGCTCGACCTGAACGTCACCACGGCGTACGCGCAGGGAGACCTCCGGTTGCCCGTCGGTGACGAGGCCGCCCAGGGGATGCTGCTGAGCGCCTTCCGGGGTCGCCCCGGGCGGGTCACGGCCAACCCGCTCAACTCGGGCTGGGCGTTCACCCGCGCTGAACAGGCGAACGACTACAACAATACCACCCGCTCGGACCGCCTAACGTTGGGCACCACCATCAACCTGGCGCCCGTGGACTGGTTCCGGAATCGGGTTACGGTCGGCCTGGACTACACGGCCAGCCTTGCCCAGGTGCTCTCGCCCCCCGGCTCCACGGACGCCGACTTCGCCGGGCTGCCCGGTGGCGCGATCGCCCAGCGGACGCCCCGGACCTACGTCTACACGATCGACTATGCGGGGAACGTCGACCGCCCGCTGAGTAACGACGTGACGTCGACCACCTCGTTCGGCGTGCAGGCGATCTCGCGTAGGGACGAGACCCTGAACGCGACGGGCACGGGCCTGGGCGCGCCGGACATCACGCTCATCAGCGCCGCGACCTCCACGGTCGGCGGCAATTCGTTCAGCGAGCGCAAGTCGCTGGGGTTCTTCCTCCAGGAGCAGATCGGTTGGAAGAACCGCGTGTTCGCGACCGCCGCAGTCCGGGCGGATGACAACTCCGCGTTCGGCGAAAGCTTCACCTGGATCTACTATCCCAAGGCGTCCCTGGCCTGGATGCTGTCGGAGGAGCCCGCGTTCGAGGGCATCACGTCCCGTGCGCGCCTCGATCACCTGAAGCTCAGGGCCGCATGGGGTGAGGCGGGTCAGGCGCCGGCGCCGTTCTCGGCCACTCAGATCTACACCGTAGACCGGGCGGTCCGTCCTGATGGGACGGTCGCGTCGGCGCTGCGTCCCAGCAGCTTCGGCAATCCTGACCTCCGTGCGGAGCACGGCCGTGAGTTCGAGGTCGGCTTCGATGCCGGCTTCCTCCGGGACCGGCTCGGCCTCGAGTTCACGTACTACGACAAGCGGATGCGGGACGTGATCATCGCCGTGGGCGCCCCGGGCTCCAGCGGCTTCGGTGGCACGTTCTACGGTGGCACCAGCGCCGTCCTGAGCAACCTGGGCGAGACGTCCAACACGGGTGTGGAGGTCGGACTGTCGGCGACGCCGATCCAGGATCGTCGCATCGTCTGGGACGCCTGGCTGTCGCTGGCCACCAACTCGAACGAGCTGGTCTCGTTCGGTGACGACCGCACCGAGATGATCGTCGGCGGCCAGTCCTACGGCTCGCTCCAGCGACACCGCGAAGGCTACCCGCTGGCCGGCTACTGGTGGACCGTTCCCGCTCGTGATGCGAGTGGGAACCCGATCCCCGTCACCGCGACCAGCGTCGAGCTCGAAGAGCTCCAGTACCTCGGGCCCTCGGCACCGACCCGGGAGATCAGCTTCGCCAACACGTTCACGGTCATGCGGGACTGGCGCGTGTTCGTCCTCCTGGACCACAAGGGCGGCCACTACCTGTGGAACTACAAGGAGTACAACCGGTGCGCGCTGAACCAGAACTGTGAGCGGGTGAACAACCAAGCGCTGGCCGACCATCCGGACCGGCCGATCTGGCTCGCCACCAACGCCCAGGGTTACTGGGTGCAGCCGGCCGACTTCGTCAAGCTGCGCGATGTCTCCCTCACCTACTCCCTGCCGCGGAACGTGGCCCAGCTGCTCCGGGCCAGCGCGGCCAGCGTGACGGTCGCCGGGCACAACCTGGCCCTGTGGAGCGACTACGAGGGCATCGACCCGGAGGTCAGCGGGTACGGCAACCGCCAGTTCGCCCGTGCGGACGTCTACCCGACGCCCATGCTGCGGCGGATGTCCATGGCCATGAACCTGAGCTTCTGACGAGGATGATCTCCATGCGAAACTATAGAAACGATCTTCGGCGCTGGTTCCGCGCGGCGGCGGTCGCCCTCGTCGTGGGCGGCTCCGCCACCGTGGCCGGCTGCGGCGACTGGCTTGCCGTAACCAACCCGGGCGCCATCGAGAACCCGGCGCTCGAGGACCCGGCGTACCTGCAGCTCATGTTCGACGGCGTGCTCGGCGACTTCCAGCCGGCGTACGCCTGGACCGCGCTGTTCAGCGGCGCGTTCACCGACGAGCTGCGGATGCATCACACGTTCTTCGAGAACCTGGAGATGGATGAGCGACGGGTCACGCCGAACAACGGCACGTACTCCGCCGCCATCTTCAACGGTCTGCACCGCGCCCGGTTCATGGCCGATAGCGTCTCCACCCGGTTCAGGGTCCTGCTGGGCGACACCGCGAACCACGACCTCCGACTGGCCAAGTCCATCGGGTACGCGGGGTACGCGATCACCCTGCTGGGCGAGAACATCTGCGAGACGCGGATCAACGCGATGGGCCCGGCGCTCCAGCCGGATGAGCTGTTCGCCATGGCCATCACACGGTTCGACGCGGCCATCACCGCGGCGACGGCCGCGCGGGCCAACGCTCCCAACATCCAGAGCCTGGAAGTGCGGGCCCGTGTGATCGCGGGCGCCGATTCCGTGATCAACCTGGCCAGGGTCGGTGCCGCCCGCGCGGCGCTCAACCAGGGCGATGGGACCACGGCCCTCGGCTATGCCCAGGCCGTGACACCCGCGTATGACCAGCCCGATGCGTTCCGGTTCGACGCCCATTACGTCCAGGGCGCCTCGTTCGCCGAGACCCGCCGTACGGGCAACCCGTTCTGGGAGTTCATCAGCGCCGGCGGCGCATGGGTCTCCCTGTCGGGGACCGGTAACGAGGAGCTGGGCGACCCGCGCATCCCGCACGGGACGGAGCCGATCGGCACCGCCGATGGGACCCAGCGCTGGGTCCCGCGGTCACCCCCGTCGTTCAGCACGTACGACGGCTCGCCCGAGGGTGCGCTCTTTGTGTCCACGTCGAGCATTCGCCTCGCCTCCGCGATGGAGGCCCGGTACATCATCGCCGAGGTCCAGGGTAACACACCGGAGAATGTGGACTTCCTGAACGAGCAGCGGGCGATCGGCGGGCAGGATCCGCTGATCAGCCCCTCCGCGGCCGAGTACGTCGCGGCGCTGCGCGAGCAGCGCGCCCGGGAGTTCTTCCTGGATGGCCACCGCCTCGGCGACCTGCGCCGCTATGATAGGCATAGCGGCGTGGATCTCTGGCCGACGGGGACGATGTACGAAACCACCCGGACGTTCGGCGACCAGAAGTGCTGGCCAACGCCGATCAGCGAGCTGTTCTAGCGCCAACGGAGTAGTCCCGGCAGGAACGGAAGCGGCCCGGCGGTCGAATGACCGCCGGGCCGTCGTTCCGTCCGGGCGATCCCGCTAGCGCCCGCCTTCGAATACCTCCTCGATCTGGAGGATGGTGATGTCCGCCTCCGTCACGGGGATCGGGTAGCTGGCGATCTCCCGGTCCTCGGCCAACACGTGATCCGGCTGGGTCCCGGCGTACTCGATCGGCGTGGGCTCCCCGGAGAGCAGCTTCTGCTTGAAGCCTTCGGCGTCCCGGGTGATGAAGACCAGGTACATGTCATCGCCCTGGAGGTGCCGGCGGAGGGCCTGGTTGACCGTGGCCGGTGTGAGGGCCTCCAGCTCGGGCCGGAGCGAGCCCAGGAAGCCGGGGCCGTCCAGTCCGTAGAACGCATCGTCGACGCGGTACGCCAGGCGCCGATTGATCGTGTTCCCCCAGTTTACGGAATAGTTGCGCAGGAAGTTGACGGTCTCCTCCACCTGGGAAGGGGTCATTCCGTTCTCCACCAGGCGATCCAGCTCCCGCAGCGCGGCGCGGGTCGCGAACAGCGACCGGTCGTGCAGGTTGCCCGGCGCCGTCTGGGCGATGGGCCGGATCCAGATCTCGAACAGCTGGCTCCGCCGGGCTACGTTGACGCGCGGCTGCTGCGTCGCGAACCCGCGCGGGAACGCCTCGATGTACGAGTAGTTCCCGTAGTTCATCCCCCGCGCCTCCCGGATCACCTGGTAGAGGTGACTGAACGAGTTGCGGTGCTCGCCGAACCAGGAGTTGGCCGCGACCATGGCGACGAAGTCGTCGTCGCCTCGGAGCAGCTCGATGGGGAAGCCCATGGAGATGGCCGTGGCGTCCGTGTTCGTCTCCACGATCAGCACCTTCATCCCGTCCGGTCGCTCCGGGCGCGGCGCTGGCGGCGTGGCGACCTGGCCGGCGGGCAGGGCGTCGAAGTCGGCTCGCACGCGCTCGGCGAAGCCCGCCGGGTACCCGCCGCCGATCGCCACCACCACGTTGTCACGCGTGTACCGCTGGCGATGGAACTGCCGCACGTCGTCCAGCGTGATCGAGCGGACGCTCTGGACATACCCGTCCTCCGGGTGCGCGTAGGGCGTCCCTTCGTAGGCCATCCAGAACAGCAGGTCCTTGCTCAGCTCCTCATCCCGCGTGAACCGGCGGCCGCGCTCCAGCTGGTTCATGATGTTCGACTTGATGCGCTCGAAGTCCCCGTCGTCGAACGCCGGCTCGAGGATGGCCGCCCTGAACAGCTCGTAGTACGCGTCAAGGTTGTCCCGGTGGACGCGGCCCACGAACGTGGTCATCTCACGGTCCACGTTCGAGCCGTAGCCGGCCGCCATCGGGTAGAGCGCCTCCATGATCTGCTCGTAGCTACGCGCCTCGGTCCCGCCGTTCGCCATGATCGCGGCCGTTAGCGCCGCCAGCCCCTCCTTGCCCGGTGGATCGTCCTGCGACCCGGTCCGGACCCAGATATTGAACGCGATGAACGGCGATTCCGGCTCCGGCAGGGTGATCAGGCGGGACGCATCGGGGGCCACGCCACCCGCGGTGTTCGCCGAAGCGGCCGGAGTGGGGGCCGTGGCTGGTCGGAGCTCGGCGTCGCCGATGTCCGCGCTCCGCGGCCCACAGGCCGACGCCATAAGCGCCAGCGCCATGATCGTCAGACCCGCACGGCCCGTTCTGCCGATGAGGGATAGGTCATTGGGTACCCATGTCATCGTCATATCTTCAACCCTCCGCCTGGACGATGGTCACGATCGTCCGGCCCTCCGGGATCAGGTACCGCCGCGCCGCTTCCCGCATGTGCTCGGGCGTAACGCCGTCCAGCGTCCGGAAGTACTCCTCCACCGACTCCACCGTGCCCGTGTTGATGACGAACGAGATCAGCGAGAACGCGATCCCCTGCGCCTCCTCCAGCCCCATGAGGAATCCGTACTTCATGTTGCTCTTCACCGCCTCGAGGGTGCCGGCGTCCACCAGCTCGTTCCGGAACCGCTCCACTTCCGCCAGGATCTCCGCTTCCACTGCCTCCACGTCCGTAGGGTCGGTCACCATGGTTGTGAGACTGACCAGCCCCGGGTCACGGGACAGGCCGAACCCCGCAGAGAGGTACTGCGCCCGCCGTTCCTGGAGCACCAGCCGCCGGTTGAGGTCCGAGTTGGGACCGAACGCGGCCCGCCCGAGGACCTCCAGCGCCGCGGCCACGGTGTCCGTCGCGCTCCAGGCCGGCGCCTTGTGATTGATGGAGAGGATCGGCAACGTCCGGCCGGGATAGACGACCAGGCTGTCTCGCGGCGCCGTTTGCCGCGGTTCGACCGGGATCGCCGGCGGGACGTATCCCGGCTCCCAGTCGCGATAGTGGGCCTCGATGAGCCGCTTCGCCTCGGCCGTGTCGAAGTCACCGGCCAGCACCAGCACGACGTTCTCCGGGCGGTAGTGCCGCTGGTAGAAGTCCAAGCTGTAGTCGTACCCTTCGGGCATCGCCCGTATATCCGGCTCAAGCCCGATCGTCGTATGACCGTACGTGTGCTCGTCCCACGCCACGGCGCGGATCGCTTCGTCAAGGAATCGGAACGGGCTCAGCCGGCCCTGCTGGTATTCGCCCAGGATCGCGCCCGCCTCCGTCCGGAACACGTCCTCGCCGTACTGCAGGTTCTGGAACCGGTCCGCCTCCAGGTCGATCACCTGCTCCAGGTAGTCGTTCGACAACGTCAGGTAGTAGACTGTCAGGTCGTTGCCCGTGAACGCGTTCCTCGCCGCGCCCATCGAGCTCGTCACACCGTCGTAGTCCGGGTACCGCTCGGTACCCCGGAACATCATGTGCTCGAAGAAATGGGCGAATCCGCTCCGGCCAGGCTCGACCTCGTCACGGCTGCCCGTGCGAACGATGTTCACGTGCGAGATGATGCCCGGCGCGCCGCCCTGCACCAGGTACGCCGTGAAGCCATTGTCGAGAACCAGCTTCTCGTATTCGAAGGGAAAGACCGGCTCCGCCTGATCGGCCGGGCGCGCCCAGCCGGCGGCGACGGCGACGAGCGCCAGGGCCATAAGGGGGCCGGGGAGTCCGTGTTTCATGGTCACTGCCTCGGTTGTTGTTTTCGATCGCGTCGGCGCTGCGCCCCGACGCTGTTCGACCCTCGGAGCCATGCTCCTCGCTTTTCGAGTTTGGAGCTGGCCTCCTCACTTTCGACGCGGGGCTGGGCTCCGGCGTTGCGGTCGAGCTCAACGCCCCGGGAAAGTGGGGCTGCGTCGCCCGGGTCGAAAGGGATCGGCGTTGCAAGCCCCCATTCTCGAATGGCAGGTCCGCGGGTGCGGACGGGACTGATCTGCGCTAGTTTCACCGGGTAACCGGTTTCCACATACCCGGAGGAATCATGACCCGGATCCTCGTCGCGCCTCTGGTGGCGCTCGCGCTGGGCGTGGGGCTGGCCGCGGCGCCGACCCCGACGGCAGCCCAGGCGACGCCCCTCGAGGTCGGCGCCGTCGCGCCCGACTTCACGCTGCCGGGCGCCACCCGCCACGGCATCCTCGCCGAGCCGATCTCCCTCAGCGACTACGAGGGGAAGACGGTCGTGCTCGCCTTCTTCTTCCGAGCGCGAACGCGCGGCTGAACATTCCAAATGCACGCGTACCGTGATCAGTACGCGCAGATCTTCAACAGCGGTCGGGGTGTGGTGCTCATCGCCATCAGCGCCGATCCCATCGAGGAGCTGGCCGCCTGGGCCCGCGACGATGAGTTCCCGTTTCTCATGGCCAGCGACGCGGACGTCGACGCGGGCCGGCTATACGGCGCGTTCGTCGAGCGCGAGGACGCGCCGCCCCTCACAAACCGCAGCCTGTTCGTGATCGGGCCCGACGGCCGGGTCGCCCACGTGATGGCGCCGTTCCGGGAGATCGATCCTACCGCCTACACCGAGCTGGCCGGCGCGATCGAGCGGGTGACGCCCGAACCGGAGCAGGACACCTGAAGACTGTAGGATGGCGCTGCGGGTTCGGGTTGGCGTATGAGGGTTGGGGTGAAACGACGGCGAGGGTCAGGTCAGGGTGAGGGACCCGCCCCCCGTCGTCAGGATCACCAGGTTGCAGACCAGGTAGAGCAGGTCGTAATACCAACCTTGGCCCTCGTCTCCCCAGAAGCCCGACTTCCACACGACCACCTTCTTGTAGATGGCGCCCACCATTACGCCCATGAGGAGGATGGTTCCGGCCTCGGCATAGAGGCCCAGCGCCACCGACGCGGCACCGAGGAGCTCGACCACGCCCAGCAGGAGCGTGGCCGGGGGGGTCATCTCGATGCTCTCGGCACGCTCCTTCGGCTTCGTGGCATGGGCCCACCCGCTGGTCGCGAAGACGGCCGCGATCATCAGGCGCAGCAGTAACAGCGCGACGTCGGCTGCGAGGGCCGGGATGGTCACGAGCGGATCACCGGTTCACGGCGCGTGCCACCGCGGCGTCGATGTCCTGGTCCATGCCGGTCCCCGTGTACACCACGCGACCCTCCGCATCGAGCACCACCACGAACCCGGTCCCCGGGGCATCGAACGCGCGTACCGCCGCGCCGCCGGCATCCCACAACATCCGCATGCCGGGCATGGGACGCCGGTCCATGTACTGACGGATCCGGGCCGGGTCCTGGCCCACCGCGACCGCCACCATGATGAACTCCACATCGTCGCCGTACTTCTCCTGCGCGGCCATGACCCGCGGGTGCAGCGCAAGGCAGATGTGGCACCAGCTTGCCCAGAACTCGATCAGTGCCGGCCGGGTCCCGATGATCTCGCTCAGGTCCGCGGGATCACCGTCCAGCGTTTGCAGGACGAGCGCTTCCGGCACGGCGCCCACCTCGATTCCTTCCTGAGCCGCGACTGGTGAAGCGGCGATGCATATCAGGACGAGGGCGGCTCGAATCGTTCGAATGGCTTTCATGATGGTCCGTACCATGTCCTGGGCCTGCGCGTTCCGCGCAGGCGGCGCGTGTGTCTCTGGCTCTGGGCTCCTCCATGGTAACGGTTCCCGCGGGGAGCGGCAGGGGGGTTGGATGGCCAGTACTGCGCCCCGGCCTTGCCCGCGCCCCGGACCCCGGCGACCTTGGCGGCACCATGGGACATGACTGGATGGGGAGGGGCGTATGAAGATCGTGATCTGGCCGGCCTGGGCGGCCATGCTTTTCTTGCTGGGGGCGCCCGTAGGCGCGCAGACGTTTCCGACCGACGACCCGGTGATCCGGGCGATTTGGGATGAAGGGATGGAGCGGTCCCGGGTGGAAGGTCTGGCGCAGGTGCTCACCGACTCGATCGGGCCGCGCCTCACGGGAACCCCGGAGAAGCAGGCCGGCCACGACTGGCTGGTCCGGACCTACCAGGGGTGGGGCGTCGAAGCGGAGAACCGGCAGTACGGGACGTGGAAGGGCTGGCAGGCTGGTCGCACCCACGTGGACCTGGTGGCGCCGCGTTCGCAGTCCCTCAATGCCACGCTCCTGGGCTGGAGCCCGGGCACCGGAGGGGCGGTCGAGGGGCGCGTGCTTTCGTTGCCGCCCGCTCGCGATCCCGAGGCAATGGCCCGCTGGCAAGACGAGGTTCGGGGCAGCTTCGTCCTGATCTCGAACCCGGATCCGTCCTGCAGGCCAATGGACGAGTGGCGCGCCTTCGCCGACGGCGCCGCCTTCGACGACCACGTAACGCGACGGAGCCTTGCGGAGCGGGCCTGGCTACAGCGGCTGGCCAGCCTCGGCGTGGCCGAAGCCAACCTCGGCGCGTGGCTCGCCGACCTGGGCGCGGCCGGCGCCTTCCAGTCCACGTGGTCCGGCGGGTACGGGGCGCATCGTATCTTCGCCGACCGGCAGGGTCGTCTCACGATGATCGAGCTGAGCTGCGAGGACTACGGGCTGCTCCACCGCCTCGCCGATCGCGGGCAGGGGCCGAGCGTGCGGGTCGACGCTCACGCCCAGGATCTGGGCACCGTCCCCACATACAACACGATCGCCACCATCCCCGGCAGCGAGCTCCCGGACGAATTCGTGCTCCTGTCCGCCCATTTCGACTCCTGGCACGGGGCCACCGGAGCTACCGACAACGCCACCGGCACCATTGTGATGCTCGAGGCCATGCGGCTCCTCAGGCAAGCCTATCCCCATCCGCGGAGAACGATCATCGCCGGGCACTGGGGCGGTGAGGAGCAGGGACTGAACGGCTCACGTGCGTTCGTCGCCGATCACCCGGACGTCGTCCGGGGCATGCAGGCGCTGTTCAACCAGGACAACGGCACGGGCCGAATCTCCCGGGTCGGCATGCAGGGCCTCGTTCATGCCGGAGCCCATTTCGCCCGTTGGCTCGCCGCAATACCTGCCGAGCTGGGCGGTCCGCTCACCAGTACCGAACCGGGCATGCCCAGCACCGGCGGAACCGACCATGCGTCGTTTATCTGCGCCGGCGCGCCGGCTTTCGGCCTCGACTCCGAGCCGTGGGATTATTACCGGTACACGTGGCACACGAACCTCGACACGTTCGACAAGATCGCCCTGGACAACGTGCGCCAAAACGCCGTCCTCGTCGCCATGCTGGCGTACATGGCCGCGGAAGACCCGGAGTTCATGGACCGTGAGCAGCGGGCGATGCCCGCCCACCGCCTCACCGGCCAGCCGTTACCCTGGCCTGAGTGTAGCGAGCCCATGCGGCGTTGGGAGGACTACGGGCGGTAGGGTTCGATTCGGGCTTCGAACCCGACAGCGCTTTCGACCGGGTTCGGCGAACGCGCTGTCGGGCTTTCCCCCACTCCCCGCCGCAGGCCTTTCCCGATTGTGGCGCTCCCCTCGTCGGCGCACTCTTGAGAACGAATCTCAACGGACCGACCTGCGACGGTGGGGATGGCTCAGCCGACGATGACGACCGGGGGCGTGACAGGGCTGCGGGTGGCGCTGGTGGGCGCGCCCAACGTGGGGAAGAGCACCCTGTTCAATCGGTTGACGGGCACCTACGTGACGGTGTCCAACTACCCGGGCACGTCGGTGGCGGTCGATCGTGGTCACGGCCGGATCGGCGATCGACGTGCGGAGGTGATCGACACACCGGGGATGTATTCGCTGCTCCCGACCACGGAGGAAGAGCGGGTCGCGCGGCGACTGGTGCTCGAGGGTGGGGCGGACGTCTTGATCCATGTGGCCGATGCGAAGAACCTGGAGCGCGCGCTGCCACTGACGCTCCAGCTGATGGAGACGGGCTGTCCGCTGGTGGTGGCGGCGAACATGATGGACGAGGCGGAGTCGCTGGGTCTCCATGTGGACGCGTTCCTCCTGTCGGAGCGACTGGGTCTGGAGGTGGTCCCGGTTTCCGCGGTCCGGGGCCGCGGGCTGGCGGAGCTGGGGGCGGCGGTGCATCGGGCGGCGGAGAGGGGGGCGCCGGTTCGGCCGGAGTATGCCAATGGCGTGGGCGATGCCGTCGATCGGGTCCGCTCGCGCCTGAGCGGCGTGTACCCCGTGGACCCGACCGCGTACGCGTCGCTCCTGATCCAGGGCGATGCCGAAGTGGCGGAGCTGGTTGCTACGACGGAGGCGGACGGAGGCGCGGCGGCGGTCAGGGAGCTCGAGACGGCCACGGCGGAGTTCGCGGATACGGCCATCTATCGGGTCGCCTACGAGCGGCATCGTGTGGCGGAGGCGGCGCTGGACGGAGTGGTGGCGGACCCCGGCGTGGACGGACTCCGACTGCGAGATCGCCTGGGTGCCGCTCTGACGCGCCCCCTGCTCGGCGTTCCGGTCCTGCTGCTGGTCCTGTATATCGGCTTGTACCAGTTCGTGGGCATGTTCGGCGCGGGCACGGTCGTCGATTGGCTGGAGGGGGCCGTCTTCGAGGAGCGGTTGAACCCATTCTTCGAGCTGGTCTTCGGCGCGCTGATCCCGTGGGAGTGGCTGCGAGGGCTCTTCGTCGGGGAGTACGGCGCGCTCACGCTGGGTGTCCGCTACGCGGTGGCGATCATCCTTCCGATCGTGGGCACCTTCTTCCTCTTCTTCTCCGTTCTCGAAGACAGCGGCTACTTCCCCCGGCTGGCGCTGCTGGTGGACCGGGTGTTCAAGCGGATCGGCCTTTCGGGCCGAGCGGTGATCCCCATGGTGCTGGGCTTCGCATGTGGGACCATGGCGACGATGGTGACGCGAACGCTGGAGACGCGCCGGGAGCGGGTGCTCTCCACCATGCTGCTGGCGCTGGCCATCCCGTGCTCCGCCCAGCTCGGCGTGATGGTGGCGATCCTGGCCGGTCACGGCGCGGCGCTGGCCGTGCTGGCCGTGGTGATCGGCGGCGTGTTCCTGCTGGTCGGGTGGCTCGCTGCCCGGGTCGTGCCGGGCGAGGCGCCGGTGTTTCACATGGAGATGCCCCCCCTCCGAATGCCACGGGCGGGGAACGTGCTCGCCAAGACCGCGTCACGCATGCAGTGGTACTTCATGGAGGTGCTGCCGCTCTTCCTGCTGGCGAGCGTGATCCTGTGGATCGGCGACCTCACGGGTCTCCTTCATGCCGCGCTCCGCGGGCTCGCCCCGGTTGTCGGGCTGCTGGGTCTGCCGGCGGAGACGGCCCAGCCGTTCCTGTTCGGGTTCTTCCGCCGGGACTACGGCGCGGCCGGCCTCTTCGACCTGACCCAGCAGGGCCTCCTGAGCACGGCGCAGCTGACCGTGGCCGCGGTCACGCTCACGCTCTTCGTCCCCTGTATCGCCATGTTCCTCATGATGCTGAAGGAGCGGGGATTGAAGACGACGTTGTCGATCGTGGCTTTCGTGGTGCCGTTCGCGTTCGGCGTCGGCGCGGTCTTGAACCTGGTGCTGCGGGGGTTGGGATGGTAACGACAACAGCCGCCACCTGCGGATTCTGCGGCGCGAGCTTCGTGGAGGATCGGGGCCAGGCCGCGTGCCAGAGTTGCCCGCTCAGCCGCGCGTGCGGCCTGCTGCGCTGCCCGCACTGCGGATACGAGAACCCGAAGCAACCGGGTTGGCTGGCCCGGCTGAGGAGGTGGGTCCGATGATGGCCCTCGTCGATCGCCTGCGCGACACCCTGCGCGGGGTGGCCGGGTGGAAGGAGAGCTGCGAGGCGGGTGCCCCGGTCCCGGACCCGGGCGGCTGTCAGCATACGCACTGCCAGTCCGTGCGGCTGACGAAGCTCCGCCCCGGAGCGCGCGGGTCCGTCAGCTGTCTGGAGGCGCCCTGGACGACCGATGCCGCCAAGCTGGCCGCTCTCGGCCTGCTCCCCGGCGTCCGGCTACGCCTGGTCCAGCGCTACCCCGCCTATGTGCTCCAGATGGGTCGGTCCGAGATCGCCATAGACGAGGCGCTGGCCGCACGGATCAGGGTCCGCGCGGACTGACGCTCACCGCTGCCATGTCCGGCCGGGCGGCCGGAAGCCGTGGCGACCGCCGCCGAAGTCGGCGATCCCGTCACGCAAAACCTGGAGCTCCTCGTCCGTGAGCTCGCCCAGCTCGCGGTCCTCTTCGTATCGCGTCAGCCCGGCCCACGCCTGGTCCGAATCGAACACCAGGTAACGACCGGGAATCGGCAGGTCGTAGCTCGATCCGGGTCCCACCGCGGCGATCCGCCACCGGATCCCAAGCTCGTCGTACCAGAGACGGATTTCCGGCTTCCGCATCAGCTCCTCGAGCTCGGTCCGGTCCATCCCCCGCCACCCGAACGGGAGCCGCACCCGCATGGTCTCCTCCGGGCGCTCGGCTCGCGTCAGGTGGATGAACTCGCGACCCTGCGCGTCCTCGTCCAGCCGCCCGTACCAGCGGCCCGATTCCAGCCGGATCATCCGCGCCATCCAGATCCCCCTCCCGGTCCGCTCAGCCACCCCGGTTCCGGTCCACCGGGCACGGCGTCCCGGTGAGCGGTGATCAAGGGTTGAGTGGCAAGGCGCATGCCCGGGCACCGAGATTTCGGTCCGCCTCGGGCCCGCCGGACGTCAGGTCGTGCGGGACCCCAGCACGGCACGGAGAAACGCCAGGCCGACGAGCGGCACGACGCCGAACAGCAGGATGTCTCGATACGATGGCAGCGTGTCGTGGCCGGACGCGACCAGCAGTACGTAGGTGGTGTAGGCGACGAAGCAGGCCAGGAAGACAGTACCTTCCATACGGGAGACGACCCGGCCGGAATAGAACACGGGTACGCACGCGATGGTGATGGCCAGCATGACGGGCAGGTCGAACCCGATCGCAGCCGGCGCGGCTACGATCCCGCCGGGCGCCAGCGCCGCGGCTGTGCCCAGGACCAGGAGCAGGTTGTAGATGTTGCTGCCGACGATGTTCCCGACCGCGATGTCCCGTTCGCCCCGCAGGCTTGCCACGACGGAGGTGGCCAGCTCGGGCAGGGACGTGCCGATGGCGACGACCGTGAGGCCGATGGCGAGCTGGGACACGCCGATCAGCTGCGCAATGGTGGTGGCCGCGTCGACCAGCAGTTGCGATCCAAGGACGAGCAGCCCTATGCCTGCGACCGTGAACACGACGTCTCGCACGACGCCGAGAGGCCCGATGGCCGGGCGCAGACTCGCCCGTTCACGGCGCCGTTTCTGGGTCCGGCGGGCGTGACGGATCAAGAAGCCGGTGTAGACAAAGGCCGTGGCGAGGAGCAGGCCGCCTTCGATGCGCCCGATAGCGCCGGTCAGGGCGAATGCGACCACGGCAAGGGATACGATGACCAGAAGGGGCATGTCCAGGCGGATCAGGCGGCGCCGGACCACGAGCGGTGCTACGAGGGCTGACACGCCGAGGATCAGCAGCACGTTCATGATGTTGCTGCCGACCACGTTGCCGAGGGCCAGGTCCGGCTCGCCGCGGGCCGACGCGGCGACCGTGACGGCCAGCTCCGGCGCGCTGGTGCCCAGGGAGACTACGGTGAGTCCCACCACGAGCGGACTGATGCCCGCGGCCGCGGCGAGGCGCGTCGCGCCCCGCACAAGCAGGTCGGCTCCGCCCACCAGCAGCGCGAGCCCGAGTACGAAGAGGAGGAGAATCACCGGTTGAAGTGGCGCATGCGGCGGCTACTCGGCCCTGCTGCGCCCGAGCGGGAGAAACGCCTCCCTCTCGACGTCCAGCGCCAGCACTTCGCCGTCCTCGATGATGTAGTGCCAGCCGTGGAGGGCCAGCGTTCCGTCCTCCACGCGTTGCTGGACCAGGGGGTAGGTCATCAAGCGTTCCAGCTGGAGCGCGACGCAGCGCTGCTCCGTCCGGCGCAGGACCTCGGGAGTGAGCTCGGCACCGTGTCCTGCCCCCGCCACCCTGGCGCCCTCACCCAGCTCCAGCCAGCGGCGGATGTGCGGTGTGTGCGGATTGGGTGGGTCATAGGTTGCACGGACGGCGCCGCAGTGGCTGTGGCCGCAGACCACGATGTCGCTGACCTCGAGGACGAGCACGGCGTACTCTATGGTGGCCGACGTGCCATGGAACCCCTGCTCGGGGTCGTACGGCGGCACGAAAGCGCCCATGTTGCGGATGATGAACAACTGGCCGGGCGCGGTGCCCATGAGGAGATCGGGCACGACGCGGGAGTCGGAGCACCCTATGAAGAGGGTGGTCGGGTGCTGCCCTTCCTCGACGAGGCGGCGGTACTGCTCCTTGATGCCAGGGAACGTCTGCCGTCGGAACCGCTGCAGGCCTTCGATGAGGTGCTCGGGCATTCAACCTCCGTTGAGCGTGGCGACGCACGCCGCGGCCAGCGCGCGCGTGAAGCCGAACTGTCGTCCATGGAGCGAACGTACGCGGGCGGCGAGGCGGGCGCGAGGATTGAACTACGAACTACGAACTACGAATTACGAACTGCGGTCATAGGTGTGCGGTCGGGGCGGTAGGAGAGCATGGCGCCCGATCCCGGGCTCGCCCCCCTCGTCCGACCATAGCCCGCGGTTTTCGTAGTTCGTAGTTCGTGGTTCGTAGTTAGTCAGTGCAGGGTGCGGGGCAGCGCCACCGGTGCGCTTGCCAGTCGCAGCATCAGCTGTCGCACCGGATCGGCGCGGTCGCACTCCAGACACTCGGCGCCCAGCTCCCAGCACGGGACGCCATCCGCCTGGGCCTCGGCGCAGCAGACGCCCAGCGGGATGACCCATTCCATTGCGCGACTGATCTCCCGCGACCTGCGCTCCATGGTGGCCTCCTCGGCGGTCGGGGCCGCCCGTTCGATGAACCTGATCCGGGCCCCGGACGCCACGCGGGACCTCGGCACCTGAACACTAGGGGGTCGCCACCCGTGAAATCAACACGCCGGTGCCCCCCGCGAAAACTTTCCGGGAAACCCCTGCGCCCGGGTCCACCGAATTCCTACACCAATTTCAAGCACATCCCTACGTCGCGGGCGTCGGGCGTGGCGCATCTTCCACGGTACGTACGAGCGAGGGGGGCGCTCGGCCTCCTGAGCCGGACCTCATTCCAAGGAGTCCTCGATGCGTGAGCTACGCATCCACGGGCGCGGGGGTCAGGGCGCGGTCATCGCTTCCAAGGTCCTGGCGGTGGCGGTGTTCCGTGAGGGTCGGTGGGTCCAGTCGTTTCCCGCGTTCGGAGTCGAGCGGAGGGGTGCGCCCGTGACCGCCTTCCTGCGTGTGGCCGACCGGCCGATCCGCCTGCGTTGTGAGATCACGGAGCCGGACGACCTGATCGTGCTGGACCCGACGCTCGTCGAGGCGATCGACGTGGCGTCGGGACTGAGGGAGGGGGGCGGGATCCTCATCAACACGGACCGGCCCCCTTCCTCGTATCCGGCCCTGACGGCGCGCTTCCGGGTGGCCACGGTGGACGCCGGCCGGATCGCGACGGCCCACGGGATCGGCAGCCGGGCCCAGCCCATCGTGAATACGGCCATTCTGGGCGCGTTCGCCCGCTGGTCCGGGCTGGTGGACCTGGAGTCGGTCTGCGCGGCCATCGCCGAGGAGATCGGGTACCGTCCCGAAGCGAACATGGAGGCGGCCCGGGAGGCGGCCGAGTCCCTGGTCGCACAGCAGGAGGCCCTGGAGGTGACCCATGCCTAAGGCGCCCTACGCGGAGCCCTTGATCTCGGTGAGCCGGGGCTCGACCCGGCAGAACCGGACGGGCTCATGGAAGTACATCCGCCCCCTCTACCGGGACACCGTGGCGCCGTGCAACCAGGCGTGCCCCGCCGGCGTGGACGTGGAGGGCTACATGAACCTGCTCCGGGAGGGGCGGGTCGAGGACGCCATGGACCTCCTCCTCCGGGAGAACCCCATGCCCGCGATCACGGGTCGTGTCTGCCACCACCCGTGTGAGACCCGATGTAATCGCCGCGACTTCGATGAGGCGGTCGGCGTCCACTCCGTGGAGCGGGCGCTGGGCGACCACGCGCTCCGCCACCCCCACCCACCGCCGCCGCCCGTGATTCACCCGGAGCGCGTG
>CAYXJH010000020.1:0-20583 GCA_964465415.1 uncultured Gemmatimonadaceae bacterium | reverse complement strand
TGGGCGCGCCGAGCACGGCATCGTCCGGCGCCAGCTCCGGGCCCAGGGGGCCGGTGATCAACCGCGCGCCGCGCTGCCACGTGACAAAGGACCACGCCCATTCGAACAGAACGGCCACCCGATTGCGGAACCCGACCAGGTACATCAGGTGGACGAAGAGCCAGACCAGCCAGGCGACCAGGCCTTTGACATTCCGACCGGCGATCTGCCCCACCGCGGAGCCCCGACCGATCGTGGCCAGGCTGCCGCGGTCACGATAGCGGAACGGCCGGCGCAGGGTGCCCGCCACGCTCCGGCGGATGTTGGCACCTGCCGACCTGCCCTGCTGGATCGCCACCGGCGCGATGCCGGGGAGCGGCGTTCCGGTCTGGTGGGGAAACGCGGCGAGGTCGCCAATTACGAAGACCTCGGGATGGCCGGGCACCGACAGGTCCGGCTTCACGTCGACCCGACCGAGCCGGTCCGTGGCCGCGCCCAGACGTGAGCCCAGGGGTGATGCAGCCACGCCGGCGGACCATACCACGTTGCGGGTGGCGATCCGATCATCGCCCACCCATACCGCGTCCGGACCGATCCGGGTCACCATGGCGTTCAGCCGCACATCGACGCCCAGCTTACGAAGGTCGGCGGCCGCGCGGTCGGACAGCGCCGGTGGGTAGGTCGCCAGCAGGCGCGAACTACCCTCCAGGAGGATCACTCGGGCCGCCGACGGATCGACGCGCCTGAAATCGCCCCGCGATAGCGTGTGACGCGCCACCTCCGCGAACGCACCGGCCATCTCCACACCCGTCGGGCCTCCCCCTACCACCACAAAGGTCAGGAGCGCTTGGCACCGCTCCGCTTCCAGCTCCTGCTCGGCCGCCTCGAAGGCCAGCAGGAAGCGTCGACGGATCTCGATCGCGTCCTCCAGCTTCTTCAGTGCCGGCGCGCTCGCGGCCCACTCCTCGTGGCCGAAGTACCGGTCCACGGCGCCGGTGGCCAGGACCAGGTAGTCGTACGGCAACCGGCGGCCGTTGGCCAGCACCACGGCTCGACCGTCCACGTCCACGTCCACGACGGTGCCCAGGACCACGGCCGCGTTGTGCTGGCGGCGGAGCACGTGCCGGATCGGGGCCGCAATGTCGGCGGGCGATAGCGCCGCCGTAGCCACCTGGTAGAGGAGGGGCTGGAAGAGATGATGGTTGCGCTCATCCACGAGCGTCACCCGCACGGGCGCCCGGCGCAGCGACCTCGCCGCGTAGAGTCCCCCGAATCCGCCACCGACCACCACCACCCGGGCCGGCCCCTCGATCCCACGCGCCGTTGGATCTCCTCGCATGCTATCGGAGTCGGTTGAGCAGGACGGACACGTGGTTCGCGCCCGAGCTCGGCACGATGACGTCCAGCGCGCCATCCCTGTCCAGGTCTGCCAGGGCAACCGACAACGGCCGAGACCCGACGGCGAACATACGGCGGTCTTGGAATGCCGTTCCGCTCTTGCCGAGGAGCACGGCGACATCGTGTGACCCCAGGTTCGCCGCGACAATGTCGAGCCAGCCATCACCATTCAGGTCCCCAACCGCCACGCCGCGGGGGTCGCTGCCCACGTAGTAATCGCCCAGGAACCGGAACGTGAGGTCGCCGTTGCCGAGGAGGACGGTTACGCTCCCGCCGAACCCACGGGCCACGACCACGTCGAGATTCCCGTCGCGATCGATGTCCCCGATCGCGATCGCTACCGGCTGGCCTGGCAGCATGAGGGCGACCGGGTCGGCGAACCCGCCGTCACCGTCACCCTCCAGTACCGTGACGATGTTCTCGACCGGGTTCAGGACAACGACATCGAGTGCGCCATTCCCGTTCAGATCTCCCACGGCCATGTGGAGTGGCCCGGGGCCGCCCAGGTAGGGACGTTGTTCCTGGAAGGTGCCGTCGCCGTTACCGATATGAACCGACACCGCCATTGAGTGGAAGCTCGTCAGCAGGACATCCAGGACACCATCGCCGTTCAGGTCCGCCAGGGCGATGGCCCCGGCCTGCCGGAATGTCTCGTATGCTTCCGAATCGCGGAACGTCCCGTCTCCGTTGTTCATGAGAACGGAGAAGGCGAACGATTCGAAATTCGCTACAACAACGTCCGGCGCGCCATCCCCATCGAGATCGCCGACCGCCACCGCCTGCGGATTCCTCCCCACGGTCATGGTCACGTGGGGCTGGAACGTGCCGTCACCCAGGCCAAGGAGGATGGAGACATCATCCGATCCGTTATTTGCGATTACGAGGTCGAGGATGCCGTCGCCGTTGAGATCGGCCGAGGCGACCCCCATGGGGTCGGTCCCTACGGGGAACGGGCCGCCCGGTGCCGCCATGAAGTGGACAACGGGGCCCGTTGGATCGGAGCAGCTTGCGAGCAGTACGAACAGCGTGAGCGCAGGGAGGAGACGCGGCGTGGTCATGATCCTTCAGGCGATTGTGGCGGGACGCCCTCCGACGGTTCCAGGCCCGCGACCCGGCGCGCACCGCCGAACCAGCTTCCGCGTCCCTTCAATGTATCCGGCCCCGTCTCGCCTCGACCAGTGGCAAGCGCGAGGTCGCAGGCACCGGAGTCCACGGTCCGGCCAGCCGACTCAAAGCTCCGCGACCCGGCTCGTCAGGAACCGCCGTTCCGGCTCCTGCTGGACCAGCCGGATCGCCGTTTCGTAGGCAGACCGGGCTTCGTCCCGCCGCCCCAGCCGCCTGCAGAGGTCCGCCCGGGCAGCGTGGGCGAGGTGATAGCCGGCGAGGTCACCGCGGTCCAGGATCTCGTCGACCAGCGCCAGGCCCGCCTCAGGCCCGTCGCGCATCGCCACGGCAGCCGCGCGGTTCAGCTCCACGACGGGCGATGGCTCCACGCGGAGGAGGACGTCGTAGAGGCCGACGATCTGGGTCCAGTCCGTCCGGTCTGCCGTCGTTGCCTCGGCGTGTACCGTCGCGATGGCCCCCTGGATCGTATAGGGACCGAACCGCCGGCTGGACAGGGCCTGCCGGACGAGTGCCGCCCCCTCATCGATCATGGATCGGTCCCAGCGGGACCGGTCCTGCTGATCGAGCAGGACCAGGTCCCCGCTCTCGGACGTGCGGGCGGTCCTCCGGGATTCGTGGAGGAGCATGAGCCCGAGCAACCCCATGACCTCCGGCTCCGGCAGCAGCTCCAGGAGCAGGCGACCGAGTCGGATGGCCTCGGTGGAGAGGTCGCCACGTGTCAGCGATTCCCCGGACGACGCCGAGTATCCTTCGTTGTACACCAGGTAGATCACGTGCAGAACGGCGTCGAGCCGCTCCGGCAGATCTGGCGGCTCGGGCACGCGATACGGGATGCCTGTGTGCCGGATCTTCGCCTTGGCCCGCACGATCCGCTGGGCCAGGGTCGGTGGCGGTACCAGGAACGCCCGGGCGATCTCCTCGGTCGTCAGGCCGCACACCTCCCTCAGCGTCAGGGCGATGCGGCCATCCGCAGGGAGGGCCGGGTGGCAACAGGTGAAGACGAGTCGCAGCCGGTCATCCTCGAACGTGTCCCCATCCAGCCCGGGGGATGGATCGTCGGTCGCGGCCACCCGCGACTTCAGCTCGCCGACCGACGCATCGAAGCGCGCCCGCCGTCGGATCACATCGATGGCCTTGAATCGGCCGGTCGACACCAGCCAGGCGCGGGGATTGGCAGGCACGCCCTGTTCCGGCCACTGCGCCACGGCCGCCGAGAACGCCTCGTGAAGAGCGTCCTCGGCCAGGTCGAAGTCGCCCAGTAGTCGGATGAGCGTGGCGAGCACACGTCGCGACTCGGACTCGTAGATCTCCTCGATCGTGTCCCTGACACGGTCGGGGGCGCCCATCATGTCATGCTGCGGCTCCACGGCGTCTCCGTCGGCGGTGCGCAGTTCGGAACTGCCCGAAGATAGGGCCGGCGGGCCAGGCCAGGCACCCCGAACGTCTTCCGCCGACCACGCTTCGACGGCGTTTGCACGCTCTTACCGGTCGAGCCCGAGCCCGAAGAGGTCCTCGCCATTGGGGATCGGCCACACCTCGACATGGCCCAACCGGAGCGCCGGGATGTTCGACGCCAGCCGGATGGCGTCGTTCAGGTCTCGCGCGGTAACGAGGAAGATCCAGCGCAGCCGCGCCCCGCCGGTGCACGGCGCGGCCGTCACGAACGTCCGCCCATGCCGGCGCCGGACCGTGGCAGCCGTGCGTGCCGGGGCTAGCCCGGCCATGGCCACGAGGTGGCCGCTCGTGCGAAGCGCGTCCTCGTACGCCTGGCAGTCGGCCGCCACGACGTCATACTCGCCGGGCGAGAGGTCCACGTCACGTCTTACATCCGTGTAGACGAGGCAGGCGTATCGCACTGAGGAATTCCTCGTGGAGCGGGTGTCCGTACAGCTGGTCGTCCGTCAGGCTACCGAATCGACAGCCCGCGTTCGCGCTCGCGCCGCCCATTTAATCGCCCGCCAAAGCCGACCACTCCAGTATTGAGGCGAGCGAGGAGCCGATGAGCGAACGAGCGGGAGGTGCGCATGATCGACGCGGTGGTGCAGGCAGGCGGATGGGAAACGAGGTATGTCCGCGCCGGACGTGGCCCCCAGGTCCTGATCCTCACCATGGCGGGTGATGGGGGGTGGGCCCATGGACTGTTGTCAGCACTGGCCAGCCGCTTCCGGGTTTATCTGCCCGAGCGGCCCGGCCTCGGCTCGGACATCGATATCCGCAGCGAGGACGCGGCGGTGTGGCTGCGCGGTGTCATCGACGGGCTGGGGCTGGATCGGCCTGTGGTCGTCGCGGATGCGGAGCTCCAGCCGATGCTGGAATCCTTCACTACCACCGATGCCGAACTCGTCGGACGGGTGACGTTGATCGGCGCGCCCACCGATGACGTGGAATTGCGCTCGCTGGTCGCCGCTCTCGACCCGGATGCCCTGGTGTCAGGACACCTGGGCGAGACGGATACTGTCGTGGAGCGCGACGGTCTCCGGCTCGGGTAGACTGTCGAGCTCGTCACGCAGCAGGGCGATCAGCCGATCGTAGTGCCGGATCGCGCGGGCCCGGTCGCCGGAGCGCGTCCACTCCCGCATCAACCCGCGGTGCGCCTCTTCGTTGAGCTCCTCCCGCACCGCGACCTCGTGGTACACCTGCGCTGCGGCCTCGTGAGCGCCCTGCTCGGCCAGCGCCTCGGCCAGACGAAGGCTGATGTCGACCCAGAGCCGTCTCAGGCGGTCGGCCTCCTCCTCGCGCCACGGTCCGGCCATCTCGCCGGCGAGGAAATCGCCAGCGTAGAGAGCCTGCGTGGCCCGCAACCGCTCCACGTCGGTAATCCCGTCGCGGAGCGCTGCGCGAACCTCCCTCTCGAAGCGGGTCGCGTCCAGGTCGCACCGGACCTGGGGCGACAGCCGATAACGATCCCCGTCGATCACCACCCAGGACGGCCCGCCCAGGGTCTTTCGCAGGTGGTGCAGTGTGACATGGAAGCTGTTCTTGACCTGCGCGCGGGTCGCCTCGGGCCAGATGGCGCGCCCGATCTGCTGGCGGGTTCGGCCTTCGGGATGCACGGCGAAAAACACGAGCAGCTCCCGAGGCTTGGCATAGCTCCATGCCTCCGCGTCCAGTACCCGGCCGGCCAGCTCTATCCGCAGCTCGCCCAGCGTCCTGATGCTCAGGTCCGGTGGCGTGGCTTCGAGCGCGGACGCCGCGCTGGAGACCTGCGACGTCTCCGCCGCCCGGGTCGGAGCGACGGCTCGGTCTGCGGTTGCGCTCGTCGGCTCAACCCGGTCGGCGTGGGCGCCGGACAGCACCTCGTCCAGCACCACCTCCAACGTCAGCATCCGTCCTTCTCCCCAGGCGGCGGCGAACGCCGCGGCACCATCGCCGGTGAGGAGTCTGGCCAGGTGTGGCTCCAGACGCGCCCTGGTGATCTGGAACTGTTTCGCTCCGATCGACTCACGAAGCGCCTCCGCCGCACCGAGGAGCCGAGCAGCCTCCACCGTCCGGCCACGCTGGATACGCAGCTCCCCGAGGGAGTCGAGGGTGGTCGCCACGAAGAAATAGGACGGGTCGCGGCGGGACGCGGCGATGCTCTCCATCAGCAGGTGCTCCGCGCGATCAGGGTCTCCTTGCATGATCCGAAGCAAGCCGAGGTTCTGGAGCGCCACCGCCAGCTCCCGGTCCTCGCCGAACCGGCGAGCCACGGCCACCGCCTCCTCGGTCATCCGGATCGCGTCCGCAGGCCTGCCGTCGAAATGCGCGCCGAGGCCGAGGAGCAGGAGGGCAAGGCGCAGCCCGTAATCGTCGCCATGCGCGCGGAACCATGCCTCGGCTCGTTCGCTCGGCTCCCGGCCGGCCGGATCCGCCCGCTGTGTGAAGGACATGCCCAGATAGTTGAGGGCGTACGCCTCCAGCTTCGCGTCGCCCGCCGTGGCAGCGAGCGCTGCGCTCTCCACGAGGAGCGGGCGCGCGTTGTCCGCCTGGGCCTGGAGCGCGGCCAGCGCTCCGGCCGCGAAGAGGACCGCCGCCCGCTCGCGTCCTGGCCTCTGCGCCGCCTCCATGTCGATCGCTTCCCGGATCCACCCCGACGCCTCGGTCCAGTGTTGGGTCGAGAACCAGAACCACCAGAGCCCACCCACGAGGCGCACGTGGGTCTCGGGCCCGTTCCCGCGCGTCCAGGCCAGCACCTCCCGGATGTTGTCCATCTCGGGCTTCAGGGCGGCGAAGGCGGCGCGGCGCTGCCGGGTGGTGAACGACGGCTCCCACGTGGCCACCAGTTTCGCCACGTACTCGGCATGCCGGGTCCGCACCTCCTCCTCATCGTCCGACTCGCGCAGGCGCGCCGCAGCGTATTGACGGATCGGCTCCAGCATGGTGTACCGGGCGCCGCCGCCCTCCTCGCGAAACCCGACCATGGAGCGGTCCACCAGCCTGGCGACCTCCTCGAGCACCATCTCCGACGCGAGCCCGTCCCCCGCGCAGACCGATTCCGCCGCTTCGAGCGTGAATCCGCCCCGGAACGCGGACAGCCGACGGAACAGTACCCTGGAAGGCTCGGGCAGCAGGTCATGGCTCCAGTCGATGGTCGCGCGTAGCGTCCGGTGTCGCGGTATGGCGGTCCGACCGCCGCCCGCCAGGATACGGAACACATCGTCGAGGCGATCCCGTATCTGTGCGGGCGACAGCGCCTTCACCCGGGCCGCTGCCAGCTCCACGGCCAGCGGAATGCCATCAAGACGCCGGCATATCTCGGCCACTGCCAGCGCCGTGTCGGGGGCCAGCGCGAACGTCGGTGAGGCATCGCTTGCCCGGTCGACGAAGAGCTGGACCGCCGCCGAAGCCCCGATCTCCTCGGGCGTGGCGTCAGCCGACGGCACGGCGAGCGGGGCCACGAGCCATGCCCGCTCGCCCTTGACCCCCAGCGCCTCCCGGCTGGTCGCCAGGATCCGGAGCTCCGGGCAGCCCTGCAGCAGGGCGTGAGCGACCTCGGCACAGGCATCCACCAGGTGCTCGCAGTTGTCCAGGACCACCAGCGCATTCCGGGACCGGAGCAGCTCCGCCAGCATGGCCGGCGACGTCACCTCCTCCGGGATTCCGAACGCGGCCGCCACCTGCCGCGGCACGAGGAGCGCATCCTCCAGTCCCGCCAGCTCCACCCAGCCGAACCCGGGGCCCGAGGCCGCCCCACCCCGCGCGACCAGCTCGCGGGCGAGGCGCGTCTTCCCGCTACCGCCCGCGCCCGTGAGTGTGAGAAGGCGGCTGGCGCCGAGCAGTCGCTCCAGCTCCGCCAGCTCGACGTCCCGGCCCACGAACGTGGTCCATTCCGGCGGCAGAGCCGACCCGGTGCCCGAGCCCGCCGCGGGCCCTTGTGTCATGGTGTTTCTCGAGGCAAGAGGGCTCTACCTTGATCGCCCGAGGACAGGGCGCGCTGAAAATCTGGCGCGACGGGTCCCCCGCCGTCAATCGTCTCGGACGCCACAGTTGCCGGCCCCGTTGTTGCGGCGACGAGGCCTGTGTCGGGAATATCCTGTCGTACGGCGGGGAGGTCGACCGACTGACGCGCACCGCCGCGACCGATACAATCATCCCGGCGTCAGGAACGCAGATCCCGAATACAGGTGAAGGGGGCAATACGATGAGCGATCGCTGGGTCTACTTTTTCGGCAACGGAGAGGCGGACGGGAGCCAGGATGACAGGGACCTCCTGGGTGGCAAGGGGGCGAACCTGGCGGAGATGACCAGGATCGGCATCCCTGTCCCGCCCGGCTTCACCATCAGCACCGACGCGTGTCGCCACTACATGGACCACGGCGGTTTCCCGGACGGCCTGCGCGACGAGGTCCTGGCCAATATCGCCCGGGTCGAACACGCCACTGGCAAGCGTTTCGCCGCCACGGACGCCCAACCGCTACTGGTGAGCGTGCGGAGCGGAGCCAAGCTCTCCATGCCCGGGATGATGGACACCGTGCTGAACCTCGGGCTCAACGGGGACACGGTCCAGGCCCTCGCCCGTGAGACCGGTGACGACCGGTTCGCGTTCGATTCGTATCGGCGGTTCGTACAAATGTACGGTGACGTGGTGCTCGGCGTGGACCACGACGGCTTCGAGGAACGGCTCTCCGCGATGCGCGCAGCACGCGGCGTCGCCTCGGACACGGAACTCGGCGCGGAGGACCTGCGCAGCCTCGTCGAGCAGTTCCTCTCCCTGGTGGAGACCGAAACCGGCCACCCCTTCCCGACCGATCCCCACGAGCAGATCTGGGGGGCGGTCCGCGCCGTTTTCGAGTCGTGGAACGGGGACCGGGCGATCGCCTACCGCCGGCACAACCGGATCCCGGACGACCTGGGCACGGCGGTCAACATTCAGGCGATGGTCTACGGCAACATGGGCGGCAGCTCGGGAAGCGGCGTCGCGTTCACACGCGACCCCAGCACGGGCGAGAACCGGTTCTATGGCGAGTTCCTCCTGAACGCGCAGGGTGAAGACGTGGTGGCCGGCACGCGGGATCCCCAGCCCATCGAGCAGATGGAGGAGGCGCTCCCCGAGCCGTACGCGGAGTTGCTGCGTCTGCAGCGCGTCCTGGAGGAGCACTACGCCGAGATGCAGGACCTGGAGTTCACGGTCGAGCGCGGCCGGCTCTACATCCTGCAGACGCGGACCGGCAAACGGACGGCCGCGGCGGCGATCCGCATCGCCGTCGAGATGGTCGATGAGGGCCTGATCCCGGCGGACCTGGCGGTGCGTCGCATCGAACCCGAACAGCTGGAGCAGCAGCTTCATCCCGGGCTGGATCCGGATGTGGAGACGGACGAGCTGGCGACCGGACTCCCCGCATCGCCCGGCGCGGCCGCGGGCCGGGTCGTCTTCGAGCCCGAGGAGGCCGTGCGCCAGGCCGAAGCGGGTGAGGCGGTGATCCTGGTGCGGGAGGAGACCTCGCCCGACGACTTCTCCGGTATGGCCGTATCGCGGGGCATCGTGACGTCCCGCGGCGGCATGACCTCCCACGCCGCCGTGGTGGCCCGTGGCATGGGGACCCCGTGCATCGTGGGCGCTCGCGACCTCGAGATCCGCGGCCGCTCCGGTCACATGGAGGCCAACGGCCAGCGCATCGAGGCGGGCGACTGGATCACGATCGACGGCGCCACCGGCCGGGTCTTTCTCGGCAAGGTGCCCACGGTCGAGCCCGAGCTGTCGGACCACTTCCGCCGCTTGATGGAGTGGGCGGACGAGTTCCGGACGATGCGCGTGCGCACGAACGCGGACACGCCCGAGGACGCGACCAAGGCCCGTGAGTTCGGCGCAGAGGGGATCGGGTTGTGCCGGACCGAGCACATGTTCTTCGGGGCCGAGCGGATCCGGGCCGTGCGCGAGATGATCCTGGCGCCCGACTCCGATGCCCGCCGGCAGGCGCTGGACAAGCTGTTGCCCATGCAGCGTGCGGACTTCGAGGGGATCTTCCGGGCGATGGACGGCTACCCGGTCACGATCCGGCTCCTGGACCCGCCGCTCCATGAGTTCCTTCCGCACAACGACGAGGAGATCGCCGACATGGCCCGGTCCACCGGGCGCCCGGTCGAGCAGGTCAGGTCGGCGGTGGAGCGGCACCGCGAGGCGAATCCGATGCTCGGCCACAGGGGCGTTCGCCTCGGGATCATGGTCCCGGAGCTCACCGAGATGCAGGCGCGCGCCATCTTCGAGGCGGCGGTCCGCGTGGCGGAAGAGGGCGTGGATGTGCAGCCCGAGATCATGGTGCCACTGGTCGCCGTGGTCGAGGAGCTGCGCATCCAGGAGGGCCTGATCCGCGGCGTCGCGGCGCAGGTGTTCGCCGAGCGCGGGCGCGCCGTGGACTACCTGGTGGGGACCATGATCGAGCTGCCCCGGGCCGCCATCACCGCGGACCGGATCGCCGAGGTCGCCGAGTTCTTCTCGTTCGGCACGAACGACCTTACGCAGACCGCCTACGGCATATCCCGGGACGACGCCGGGTCGTTCCTCCCTCGCTATATCGAGCTGGGCATCCTGGCAGACGACCCCTTCCAGGTGCTGGACGAGGAGGGCGTCGGCCACCTGGTCGCCCTGGGTACGCGCAAGGGCCGGGCGACCCGGCCGGGCCTCAAGGTCGGGATCTGCGGCGAGCATGGCGGTGACCCGCGCTCCGTCGCGTTCTGTCACCGCACCGGTCTCGACTACGTGTCGTGCTCACCGTTCAGGGTCCCGATCGCCAGGCTGGCGGCAGCCCAGTCCGCGCTCTACCAGACGGATCCGGAGGCGCAGGAGGAACAGCGCTTGATGACGGTCGGATAGCGGCTGCACGGTCGGGCAGGCGTGACCGTATTCAGGTCAGCGCCTGCCCAACCGTTCAAACGGACCCGGCGTACCCACGTCTCGAGGTGGGTCCTGACGGCACGGCGAAGGTCGCGGTGACGATCGCGCAGCCGTTACAGGCCGGCGCCGACTATCACGTGAATGTGCACCGCTCGGATGCGGAGTTGCAGACGATTATCGCGTGCGGCGATCTGATCCTCACGAAGAAGTGTCCTGAGTTACGGGAAGAGGATCGGCACGGTGGCGACGCTCCGCAGGGTCGGTCTTGCGATTGGCTGCCGTAGGGTGCTCAATCGCACAATCAGCGCGGACCCGCGCACCGATCATGCGATTCGCTACCGTGGGAGTGCTCAATCGCACAATCAGCGTCGGACCGGCGCACCCGGTCGAGCGATTCGCACCTACCAGGGTGTCCAATCGCACGATGGGTCGCGCACGAAGCGACGAGTGTGCGTTTCACACCCCCCTGATGCCGGTGACGAGCCCGCCTGGTCAGCGGTCCCGCCAGCCGATCAGCTCGCGGCGCCGGGTCACATCACCGTCCGGGACGACGATGGCGACCCACGGCGCATCGGCGTCCACGACCCGGGCGGTCCAGGCTACGGTGCCGGCGCCCTCGGACCCGAGCATGACCGTCCGGTCCGGCCGATCCACATCCAGGTTGTGTGTCCGCACGGCGAACGCGCGGGGGCTGGAGCCGGTGGCCGTCAGCCGGATCTCGACGGAGCCGTCCGGCGCGGTTTCCGAAGCCAGGGCGAAGTCGACCACGTGGTCGGGCCGCAGGTCGAGCCTGTGGGTCCCACCGGCGAGCGCCGTGATCGAGGCTCGATCCCCGCCGGCCTCTACCACGTAGTCGCCCTCGGGCACGAACGCCCGGAACGAGCCGTCCGAATCGATTCGTGCGGTGACCACCTGCCCGGATGCCTGCTCGGTGAGCCTGACTTCCGACGCCGCCCCGGCGGCGGTGGGCCCCTCGATAAGCGCTGGGCCGGCCAGGTCCTGCATGAGCCAGATCCACCGGCTCACGGGGTGTACCCAGACCTCCTTGTACACGTACATGTTCTGGGACGGCCAGTAGGGGGCGTCCGAGATGCCGTGGCTTTGCATGCCCACGGGCAGGGCGCCCACGAAGTCGCCGGACGAGACGGCGTACTGCTGCGCCCAGTCGTAGCCCTCGCCGTACATGGTGCTCTGGACGAACGGGTTGCGCCCGACGATCCACTGGGCTTGCTGCTGGGCGAGGCCGACGCCATCACGGTCCCCGCGCAGGTGCGCCGCGGCGGCCAGCGCCCGGGCCTGGGACAGGAGGACCCCGAAGTTACCCCGCCGGGCGAACCACACCGGGAACGCCCGCAGGTAATAGCCATCGCCCATGGGCATCCCCTGGAGCACCTGGTCTCGGAACGCGTCGGCGCTCGCCTGGTAGCGCGCGAGTCGCTCGGGCATGCGCAGGTGGTCGGTGTCGCGATACACGTACGCCGGCAGCACGCCGTACGGCTCGGTCATACCGGCGCTCGCCTTCTGGTACTCGGCGTACAGCGCCACGGTCGCGTACCAGTCCATCCATTCCGGGTGGTCCGGCAGGGTCTCGACGAGCCTGGCCAGGGCGACGATCGGCGCCTGGTCGTTGCCCCGGTGGTACTGGTGGAAGATGTCCTCCTGGTCGGGTCCCGTGTAGAAAAAGCCGGCCAGGGGGAAGTCGGTGCCCACGTAGCTCCGCTGCTGGGAAGCTGTGATGGTCCGGGCCAGTTCGATCGCCTTCGCGGAGTACTGCTCGCCCCCGGTTGCCTGGAACAGCTCGAGTGAGGCGACGATGCCGATGCCGGCGAGCTCCATGGGGGAGGCGGCGAAGGCGGGCGTGCTCCAGGTCTCCGGCCCTTCCACGCCCACGATTGCGTAGCGCCAGTCATCCTGTGCGATCCGGAGGCTCCGGGCGGCGAGGACCGGGTCCCGGTCCCTGAGCACGCGGGCCCCGATGGCGGCGGCGGCCGCTGCGATGTAGTTGACGTTCGGGTTGTTGAGGGCCTCCCTGGACCGGTCATCGGCGTCGCCGACGATGTTGTTCGTCCAGAGGTTGTGACTGGCGAAGCCGATGCGGTAGCCGCCATCGAAGCGGACGCGAAGCACCCATTCCAGGCCCCATTTCGCCTCGTCGATCACGCGCTCGAGCAACTCCGGGTCCTCGCCCCTGGCCTGGAGCCGCTCGGCCAGCGCGAACATGGCGTACGTCGCCTCGCCGGTGTTGATCATCCCCTGGGACAGGTCGCCCGCGTCGTGCCACCCGCCGTTCATGACGAGTCGCTGATCGCCGTGCGTGGCGAACCAGTCCCGGTGGTCGACGCCGTGCGAGTCATGGGCACGGTAGCCGCACCGCTGGCCGTAGAAGAAGTTGAGCGCCTTGAGGATCGTCCCGCGCCAGACGTCATCGCCGATGCGGAACGGCCGGGTGTGCGTGCTCCCCGCGCGGATGATGTAGCGACCGGGGGTCCGTACGTCGGAGAAGTCCATGTGCTGGAAGCGGCCGAGCCGGGTCGTCACGGTACGGACCGGCCGGGTCAGGACGACCTCGCCGAGCGGTGTGTCGTCGACCCGGATCAGCTGGAAGTCGGGGGCACCGAGGTCGCTGGCGAACGCGGTCTTGGGCGAGCCCGGAGCGTAACCGGTGTGGCTGAACGCGATCCGGCCCGGCGCCACGTCCCAGCCGGCGTAGTGGTCAGGGTCAACCCGCTGGAGCTCGATCCGGCCGATCTCGAACGCCACGCGGTCGCCGTCCGCCGCCAGCATCTTGTTGACCCAGTATCCGATCTCGATGGCGGTAACCTGGTCCCGGGGCAGCGGCTCGATCTCCCACACAACCTGGTGCCACGCGTCGTTCTCCACCGTGACGTAATGGATGCCCTCGCGGTAGTAAACGTCCGGAATCGTCTTCTCACCCTCGTTGTGCAGGACGATCTGGAGCGGGAGCGTCGGGAAACCGACGACATCGGGCCGGACCCACATGGAGATCCGATTGAAATCGCGCCAGTCTTCGCCGGGAAACGCGCGACGGAGGTTCACCGCGGACAGCCGGTTCCTGGTCGGGGCGGGCTCGTCGCGGAACATCTGCATGTCGACCCGCAGGAAGCGCATGCCGTCCAGGACGGTCGCGTCGGGGAACGTGAGCTCGCCGGTACCCTGAAACCGCCAGGTGGCCGGGTCGGTCATGTCGTCCAGGACCCGGCTGGCCAGCACCTCCTTGTTCAGCCAAGCGAACTCCGCCGAGTGCTCGAACTCGATGGGCATGAGCGGCCCCGGCGTCTGGGCGGCCAGGGCACCGGCAAGGAGAAGGGTGAGGAGCGGTGAGGCTATCGTGAGGCTGCGCGTCGTCGCCATGGTCATCAGGCTCGAGGAATGTCGGTCACGGGCGAGGCTGGAACATGCCCGGACAGCGACGGGGGGCGCAACCGACTCAGATGACTCGCGGGCATCTGTGTCCTGCATCGGCCAACCCGGGCGACGTCGCCGATGCACAGCTCCTCGCGGGGTTTGCAGACCACGTCGTTCGGTGGTATCCGTGAAGCGATGACACGGCAGATCCGACCCACCCACTGGACCGACCGCTGGTACGGCCGGGTCACCCCGCGGCGCTCCATCTGGCGACGGTTGACGCCTCCCCAGCTCTTCGTCGCGTCCTTCGGCGGCATGATCGCGTTGGGCACACTCGGGCTCCGCCTGCTTCCCGGGCTCTATGTGGGCCAACCCCTCGGCTGGGTCGATGCCCTGTTCACCGCCACCAGCGCCGTCTGCGTCACCGGCCTCGTCGTGGTGGACACCGCAACGTATTTCACCTTCTGGGGTCAGGCGTTCATCCTGCTGCTGATCCAGGCGGGCGGCCTCGGCATGATCACGTTCACCACCATGATCATCCTGGCCATCGGCCGGCGCCTGTCGCTGCGCCATGAGGAGCTGGCCGGTCCGGAGCTGCCCGTCGCCGCGGACATCGACCACCGCCGCCTCACCTTCGACGTGATCAGGGTCGCCCTGGCCGTCGAAACCGCGGGCGCGCTCGCCCTGTACGCGCTGTGGGGACCCCGGCTGGGCTGGGGCGCGGCCGCGTGGCACGCCGTCTTCCAGGCTGTCAGCGCGTTCTGCAACGCCGGGTTCTCGACGTTCTCCGACTCCCTGGTAGGCGTGCGGTCCTCCCCCATCTCCCTTCTCGTCATCGCCTTCCTGATCATCGTCGGCGGGCTCGGTTTCCTGGTCCTGGAAGAGCTGTACATTCGGCGTCGTCGCGGAGGGCGTCGCGGTCGGCTCTCGTTACACGCCACGCTCGTCCTCGCGACCACGGTCGTTCTGCTGGGAGCCGGTTGGGTCCTGTACCTGTGGCTCGAGTGGGCCGGCGTGCTGGCCGGAATGCCCGTGAAGGACCGACTTGCCAATGCGTTCTTCATGAGCGCCACCGCCCGGACCGCGGGGTTCCACAGCATCGACTACACGATGGCCAACCCGGACACCAACTTCCTGACCATCCTGCTGATGACGATCGGCGGTTCGCCGGGCTCGGCCGCGGGCGGCTTGAAGACGACGACGGTCGCCCTAATCGGCCTGCTGGCCTATGCCCGCCTCCGGGGCTGGGCCGTGGTATCCGTCCGCGGCCGGTCCGTGCCAGACGAGACAGTGCAGCGGGCTGTCGGGCTCTTCGTCCTGGCCTTCGGCGTGGTGACCGCCGGCATATTCGGGTACGCACACTTCGAGGCGGCGACCGGCTCGCCTGGCCTCTTCTTCGTGCACATGTTCGAGGCCGTGAGCGCTTTCAACACGGTGGGCCTATCCCTGGGCGCCACCCCGGACCTCTCGACGGCCGGCCGCTGGCTCACCATCGTGCTCATGTTCGTCGGCCGGGTAGGCCCCCTTACGATGGCCGCCGCGCTGGCCAGGCGGGTCAGTCCCACCGCAACGATGCGGTACTCACGGGAGGATGTGGTGATCGGATGAGCCGGAAACGCAAGCGCTTCGTCGTGATCGGTCTGGGCAACTTCGGGTCGGGCGCGGCGGAGTCGCTCCATGCCCGGGGCCACGACGTGGCCGCAGTCGACACCAGGCCCGAGGCCGTCGACCGGATCGGCCCACTGGTCACCCGTGCCGCCGTCGGCGATGCACGCCAGCGCGCGGTCCTGGAGCGGCTCGGCGCGGTGGATGCCGACGCCGCCATCGTGTCCACGGGCGATGACCTCGCCGCCTCCGTCCTCGTCACCCTCGCCCTTCGTGACCTCAAGGTCCGGCATATCTATGTGAAGGTGATCTCCCACGACCACGCCCGCATCATGGACCAGCTCGGCGTAACCGAGACCGTCTTCCCCGAGCGAGAATCGGCCATTCGCCTCGCCGAACGGCTCATCTCCACCGAGATCCTGGACTACATCCGCATAGGCCCGGACTTCTATCTCCAGGAGATGGCGGTGCCGGACGACTGGGTCGGACGATCGTTGCGCGAGCTGGCCCTGCCACGTCGCTACAGGATCAACATCCTGGCGATTCATGACGTCCTGACCGATACCATCCTGGCGGTCCCCGACCCGGACGCGCCGCTCAAGGAATCGGATACGGTCCTGGTGGCGGGCGCGCAGGAGGTCCTCCGGCGCCTGATCGAGAAGCACTGACAGGAGTGGGAGGAATTCCACACTTGCGACCGAACACGAGGCTCCGTCACCCCCCGACGACCAGGCCCCGTCACGCCGCGGCGACGAGGCTTCGGTACCGTGCGGCGTCCTGCGGGGTAGCCATCCTCCTCGCCGGCGTGCTTCCGTACGGCGTCCCGGCCCAGGCGCCGGCGGGCGAGCTCCGCTTCGCCGCCTTTCGCGTAGTCCGGGCCACGCCCGGCGAGCCGTCCAGGCCGGAAATCGTGCTGCCCGCCGGGTACGCGCTGGTACCCGGCGAGCGGTATCACGTTTCGAGCCGTGCCGAGCATTACGCGTTCATCCAGGGGCCGCCGAGCAAAGACGGGGTCGTCCTCTCCGTGCGCTGGCCTGGCGAGTCCATCGAGGCGGTGATCGGCTCGAACCGGCGCTTAGCCCTGGAGCGCCATCCGGGCTACCCCTCCACAGTGACCTTTCGCCTGCCGGTCGGCGCGGCATCGCCCGACGCGGATCAGTCCACGATCCAGGTCTGGAGCCACATGGAGACCGTGCCCGGAATCCGCTGGCGCATCGAGCACAACGACCCGGACCGCGCAGCCGGTCCCTGGGCCGATGTCCCGTGGCCGGATGCCGAGGCCCGGGCGGTCATCCACTACCTGGTGGCCTCCGAAGCGATCCTCAGGGATGCGGGGCTCGCCGCCGCCGCGGCCGAGCGCGGCCACTTCTTCGCCCTCATGGGGTTCGAGACCAACAACACGCTCCACCCGGACAACCCGCCCCACTGGCACCTCTCCTATTACGCAGGCAACCACTACCGAGCGCCCGCCTACCTGCCCCACTTCTGGGTCGACGCGGAGGGCCGCACGTTCTACAACGGTATGGACGTGACGGGCACGGGACGCCTGCGGCTGCAGGCGGGTGACCCCGGCCCCATGTACGACTTCGCCGGGAACCTCATCCTCACCACGACGATCCGCGGGGATGGTGGCCTGGATCTGAACCTGCCCGGCGGGCCCGCCTACGCGATCGTGCCGGGTCCGGGTGGGGGCTTCGTGGAGGGGCTGGGTCTCGAGCGAGACGGCCTCCCGTGGCTCCGCGTACGATCCGAAAACGACGTCCGCGCGGGGAGACTCGTAATCGAGGTGACGGGCGAGCAGGACCCCAACGACAGCCGGACCGAAGTGCACACGTACGACCCGCTGACCGGCGCACTGACCGCGGCGGGTCACCCGAACCGGTGAGCGCCCAGGCGGACCAGTAGCCCGACGGCCAGCACGACCACCCCGGCGACGATCACGGACGCGCTCAACGAAAACGCCAGCACCCCGCAGCCGATGAACCCCGCGATGGGCACGAAGTCGGGATAGAGCTTCGCCCGTGCCGGCATCCGGAGGGCCGCCAGGTTCGCGATCCCGTAGTACACCAGGATCGTGAACGAGGCCGCTGACGCCACGCCCCGGAGCGTGCCGGTCGCCGCAACGATCGCGGCGATCGCGCCCATCAGGAGCACGGCGCGGCCCGGGACCCCGTACCGCGGATGCACCCGGGCGAGGAACGCCGGCAGGTCGCGCCGTCGCGCCATGGCGAAGCCCATCCGTGATAGGCCCAGGAGCTGGGACAGGATCACGCCCAGCATGGCGGTGACGCCTCCGACCGATACGGCAGTAGCGACCCATGGGTAGGGGAACGCGCGCGCCGCCACCTGCAACGGCGCGGCCGTGTCCGCCATGCTCGCCGCGCCGACCGCGCCGACCGCCACCGCCGCTAGCGCGCCATAGAGGAGGATCGCGCCGGCGATCGTGATGATGATCGCGAGCGGGATGGTGCGTTTCGGGTCGTGAACCTCCTCGGCCAGTGTCGCGATCCGGGCGTAACCGGTGTAGGCGAAGAATAGAATCGCGGCCGCTTCCATGGTGCCACCCCAGCCCGCTGGCGCGAACGGCCGGAGGTGCTCGGCCCGGAACGACGTCGCGCCGGCCACCACGAAGAGGAGCAGCGCGGAAAGGGACACGGCGACAATGGCGAGGTTCGCCCGGCTGGACCGCTTCACCCCGAAATAATTGAGGACCGTGAAGACCACGATCGCGCCCACGGCAATGGCCCGGGGGTGCAGCCCCGGGACCAGTGCGTCGAGGTAACCCGCCAGCCCGAGCGCCACCGTGCCCGCCGCGGCGGTCTTGCTCGCCAGGAACATCCAGCCCGCCACGTACCCGGCCCACGGGTGCAGCACGCGGTACCCGTACTCGTACGTGCCGCCGGAGCGCGGGTACTCCGCCGCCAGCTGCGCCGAGCTGAGCGCGTTGCACGTCGCGGCCAGGCCGGCCAGGAGGAGACCCACCAGGAACGCGGGGCCGGCCACACCCGCCGCTACGCCGGTCACCACGAAGATGCCGGCGCCGATGATCGCACCGAACCCGACACCGACGGCGTCCAGCAGCCGCAGATCGCGCCGCAGCGCCAAGCCCGTTGCTGTCCCTCCGGAGTGATCAGTCACCGCGCCCGGCTCGCCTGCGACCTTCCTGGTCCGCCTCCCGAAGCGCCCCGACCACACGGTCCGCCGTGACTTCCACGGGCTCGTTGTGGATCGTCTCACCCTCCTGCGTCGCCCGCTCGGCGATTCGACGCATCAGCTCATCCGACGGCTCGTCCAGGCCGATCCCGGCCAGGGTCGTCGGCAGTCCCACCGCCGCGCAGAATCCGTAAACCTCGTCGACCTGTTTCGCGGACTTCCCGGTGAGGAACAACGACGCCAGAACGCCGACCGACACCTTCTCACCGTGATACTGGTGGTGGGTCTCCTCCGCGATCGTCAACCCGTTGTGGATCGCGTGCGCAGCGGCTAGCCCGCCGCTCTCGAATCCGATACCCGACAGCAGCGTGTTGGCCTCGATGATGTGCTCCAGAGCAGGTCGCGACTCGCCGTCCCGTAGCGCCACCAGCGCATCCTCGGCGTGCTCGAGCAACGTATCGTAGCAGAGCCGAGCCAGGCTGTGGGCGGTCATGGAGCCGGGCTTGCCCGTCATGTTGGCGGCGCCGCTCTGCCGGCAGGCATCCGCCTCGAACCACGTGGCCAGCGCATCGCCGATCCCCGCCACGAGCAGCCGCTCGCCCGCGCCGATGATCACGTCCGAGTCCACGCATACCATCGTGGGGTTCTTGGGGAAGAGCTCGTACCGCTTCACCTCCCCGCCCGGCGTGTAGATCACGGACAGCGCGCTACAGGGTGCGTCCGTCGAGGCCAGCGTTGGCACGATGATCGTCTCCACCCCCGCCCGGTGGGCCACCACCTTGGCCGTGTCCATGGTCTTGCCGCCGCCGACTCCAACGACATAGTCGGGGTCGGAGATCTCCAACCTCCCCAGCAGACGCTCCACCTCCTCGTCCGAGCTTTCCCCGCCGAACCGCTCCACCTGCAGCTCCAACCGGTCCGACCATTGATCGCGGTACCGGGGGAGGATGTTGTCCAGGACGAAGGGGTCCGCGACCACGTACCCGCGCTGGCCATACCGCGCCATCTCCTCCGGCAGTGCGTCCAGCACGCCCGGCCCCTGCACGTAGCGACCGGGAAAGATCGTCGATGTCATCATTGCGATGTTCCTCTTCTTTCCGCCGTCCGGGTCGACCTGCTCGGAACCCGGAAGCACGCAAGCGCCGCACCGGCGAGGCCTCCGCCGGGCCCGGCGGAGAGGGCGGACTGATTGCCGGACGCGAACGCCGCCACTACCATTGGGGTATCTCGTCCAGCACCGTCAGCGCCACTACCAGGCCGTACCTTCACCCGAACATCGGACCGTGGCCACTTCTCGTTCTCGCGGGGCATCCCTCGCCGCATGGGTCCCTCCCCTTCTGACCGTGGCCATCCTGGCTGCGTGCCAGGACGGCACGGCGCCGAGCGTCCCTGCGGCCATCGAAGTGGTCGACGGCAATGGTCAACAGGGCGTGGTCGCCAGCGTGCTGCCGCGTCCGGTGACGGTCCGCGTCGTCGACGGGCGCGGCCGGCCGGTGGCGGGGACCCCCGTCCGGTGGCTGATGATCGCAGGGTACGGCTCGGCGAACCGGGCAACGTCGACCACCTCTGAAGACGGCACCGCCGAGGTCCAGTGGACGCTCGGGACGCTGGCCGGCGACGAGGTGCTGGCGGCCCGGATCGACGGG
>CAYXJH010000019.1:0-21005 GCA_964465415.1 uncultured Gemmatimonadaceae bacterium | reverse complement strand
TCCCGCGGTGTGACCCTACCGGCCCCCACCTTGGCCGCCAGCCGCTCCAGGTCGCGGACCTGCCGCAGCTCGCTCCGCAGCGCCCGGCGGAGCGGCGCATCCTCGACCAGCTCGGAGACGGCGTCCTGGCGCTCCCAGATCCTGGCCGGCGCGACCAGCGGCCGCAACACCCAGCGCCGGAGGAGGCGGGCGCCCATGGCCGTAGTTGTCTCGTCGATGACGTCGATCAGCGTGGCCGCACCCGGCCCGTCCGTCCGGAGCGGCGTGACCAGCTCCAGGTTCCGGCGCGTCATCTCATCCAGGGCCAGGGCGTCACCGGGCCGCTCGATCTGCGGGCGGCGGAGTCCCCGGGCGCATGCGGGCTGCACCTCCCGGATATAGGCCAGGAGTGCCCCCAGCGCGCCGATCAGGGCGCCATCCTCGTCCTGGAATCCAAGGCCATCGAGGGTGTGGAGAACGAAGTGACGGCGAAGCTCCTCGGCACCCAGAACCGGATCGAATAGCCAGTCGGGTCGGTAGGTGATGCTGACGTCAGCCAACGGAGCATCGTCTTCCCGGCTACCGGGGAGCAGCACTTCGGCGGGCTCGAGGCGGGCCAGCTCCGCCTCGAGTCGATCGGCCGGGACGCGCGTTCCGAGGAACTCGCCGGTGCTGACGTCCGCGGCCGCGACGGCCGACTCGCCGCCCGGTGACACGATCACCGCCACGAGCCAGTTGTTGCGCCGCTCGTCCAGCAGGCTGTCGCTGGTGAGGGCGCCGGGGGTGATCGTCTCCACCACCTCCCGGCGTACGATGTCCCGGGCCTCGGCGGGGTCCTCGACCTGCTCGCAGATGGCTACGCGACGTCCCAATCTGACGAGGCGCTGGAGATAGTCGTTGCGAGCCTTGACCGGAATGCCGGCGAGCGGGACCTCCGCCGCCCCACCGTTGTTGCGGGAGGTGAGTGTCAGGCCGAGCAGCCTGGCGCCTTCCTCGGCGTCCTCACAGAACATCTCGTAGAAGTCGCCCACCCGGAAGAAGACCAGGGCGTCCGGGTGTCGCGACTTGGCATCGCGCCACTGACGCATGAGTGGGGTGTCGTCCTGCTTCGCCATCCGTCCCGGGGTGGTGCTGCGGCTCCGGCCATGCTTCGATGCGGAAAGGATAGCGGCGGCCTGCCGCCACCGGCAACCGGCTTGCACCGGTCCCGCACGGGCGTTACGATCGTTCCGTCGTCCGTCGCTCCGATGCCGGAGCGGTCCCGGGAGGGACCGTCCGCGGAGGGACGGACGTTCGTGTTCAGGGACCAAATTCGAAGCCAGCGGGTTGAGGCCGAGGGCATCATGACGACGGTCGTCGGGCCGACCAGAGCGATAGAAGACGCGGTGCGCGCGTCGTTCCTGGATGCGTTGGGCGAGGCCGTCGTCGCAACCGACCCGGCGGGCCATGTCGTGTACTGGAACGACGCGGCCTCGCGGCTCTTCGGATTCCTGGCGGACGAGATCGAAGGCCTTCCGGTGACCGACCTGCTCCTGGTGGAAGGCTCGGTCCGGGAAGCAGAGGCCATTCTGACGCATGTCCGCCGAGAGGGCTCGTGGTCAGGGGAGTTCGTGGCCCGCCACAAGGCTGGCCGTGTGTTCCCGGTGCTGGTGACCGCCAACACGGTGAGAAACCCGGACGGGTCCCCGGCAGGCGTGGTGGGCATCGCGCGGGACATCAGCGGGCAACGGGAAGCGGAGGCAATGGCCCGTAGCGCCGAAGAGCGCCTCGAGCTGGTGCATCGCGCCGCTTCGACGGTGATCTGGGACTGGGACATCCAGGCCGGGACGGTCACCTGGAACGACGCCATGGGCGATGTCTTCGGCTATGCCGCTGAGGACGTCGGACCCACCATGGATTGGTGGCGGTCGAAGCTCCACCCCGACGACCGGGATCGGGTCAGGGCGAGCCTCGACCGCTTCCTGTCCGATGACCGGCGGTTCTGGACGGACGAATACCGGTTCCTCACCGCAGAGAACGGCTACGCCACCGTATTCGACAGAGCGTACCTGTCGCTGGACGAGGCCGGCGCCCCCATCCGGATGGTCGGGACGCTGGTCGATCTCACCGAGCGGCGGCGGATCCACGAGGAGCAGCGGTTCCTCTCCCAGGCGAGCATGATCCTGGACCTCTCGCTCGACTACGAGTCCACGCTTCCCACCATCGCCCGCCTCGCCGCGAACGGAGTCTGCGACGCCTGCCTCATCGCCGTGGTGGCGAGAGACGGTTTCGCGCCGTACGCGACGGCCGCCCACGGGGACCCTCGCCTCCAGGCCGTCGTGGAGGAGATCGCGGAGCTGGTGGCGACGGGTCCGCCATCGGTGCCGCTCCTGGACGACGTCGTTCGACACGGCGAATCGAGGCTTGTGCGTCGCGTGCCGGACCTCACGGCGTCCGACCTGCCCGCGGATGGGCGGTTGATCGAGCTCCTCCGGCTCCTGGCGCCGCGCTCCGCCATGCTGGTGCCGCTGAGTGCCCGGCGGCGGGTCGTCGGGTACGCGATCCTCGCCGTCTCGGGGTCGAAGCGGCTCTATGACGAGGCCGACCTGCGGGTTGCCGAGGAGCTTGGCCGGCGGCTGGGTCTCACGGTGGACCATGCGTGCCTTTTCCAGTCGGCCGAGCTCGCGAACCGGGCCAAGGCGGACTTCCTGGCCATCATCAGCCACGAGCTTCGGACGCCGCTCACCGCAGTGCTGGGCTACTCGGACCTGCTGGCGGAGGAGGTGGCCGGACCGCTGACGGATATTCAGCACCGGCAGGTCCGTCGCATCCGGGCGGGCTCGAACCGCCTTCTCCGGCTGATCGAGGGCATCCTCGCGTTCGCCCGCCTGGAGACCGGCCGTGAGCACCCCCGGTTCGACCGGGTCGAGCTGCGCGCCCTGCTCCAGCACACGGACGAGATGGTTCGACCCGCTGCGAGCGAGAAGGGCGTCGACTTCCGGCTCCGTGCCCACGACGTGCCGGAAACGATCCACACCGACCCGGAGCGCTTCGTCCAGGTCCTGCTCGCGCTGCTCACGAACGCGATCAAGTTCACGGAACAGGGCGCGGTGGAGGTGGACGTGAGGGCGCGTGACGGCATGCTCGAGGTCGATGTCACCGACAGCGGCGACGGCATCGCGCCCGAGCACATGCCCCACATCTTCAATCCGTTCTGGCAGGCCGAGCAGCCGGCCACCCGCCGGGCCGGCGGGGCCGGCCTCGGCCTCAGCGTCGCCCGCCGCCTGGCCAGACTCATGCGCGGTGAGGTGGATGTGGTCGAGACGTCTCCCCGGGGGACGACCTTCCGGCTTCAGCTCCCGCTGGGGCCCGACGCCCGCCGCGACTGCTAGATTTCGCACCGGGTGGCCTCTATCTTGATGTGCTCCTCGAACGCCATCCGCCGGGGCGAATCGGGCCCGCCCCGGCCATTCGTCGCACGTATCGCCGGGAGAGGTCGGGCCAGGCCGTGAGTCAGAACCAGAAACAGCGGGTCTTCGATTCGTACAACGCGGGCTACGTTCAGGCGCTGTACGAGGAGTTCGTTCGCGACCCGGCGTCGGTCGGGGAGCCGTGGCGCACGGTCTTCGGGCTAAGCCCGGAAGACGCCGGCCTGATCCCGGTCGGCAACGGCGCAGCGTCGCCATCCCGTGCCCAGCTGCGGGCGGCCATGGCCGCGGCGGAGCTGGTGGACGCGTACCGGCTGCACGGCCACACCGCGGCCCGACTCGACCCGCTGCGAGGCGACCCCCGCGGCCACCCCATGCTCGCGCCATCATTCCACGGCATCCAGGCGTCGGACCTGGACATGATCCCTGCTTCGCTGCTGGACCTGGGCGAATCGGGAACCAGCATGCAGGCGGTGCTCGGGTGGCTGCGGGAGACCTACACCGGCACGATCGGCTACGAGTACGAGTTCCTGGAGGACCCGTCGCGACGGGAATGGCTGCGCCGTCGCATCGAGGACGGAGACCACCGGCGTCCGCTGAGCCAGGAAGAGAAGGTCCGGCTGTTACGCCGTCTCACGGAGGTCGAGGTCTTGGAGCAGTTCCTCCACCGGGCGTACCTGGGTCAGAAGCGATTCAGCGTGGAAGGCAACGACATGCTGATCCCCATGCTCGATCTGGCCATCGAGCGTGCGGCCGCGGCGGGCGCCCGGGAAGTGGTCATCGGCATGGCGCACCGGGGCCGCCTCAACGTACTGGCCCACGTCCTCGGGCGTCCCTACGAGAAGATTTTGGCCGGGTTCGAGGGACAGCAGCTCGGCTCGGGCACGGGGGACGTCAAGTACCACCTTGGAGCGGAGGGGACTTATGCCACGGTGTCGGGCCAGCCGCTGACCGTGACGCTGGCGCCGAACCCGAGCCACCTGGAGTACGTGAACCCCGTGGTGGAAGGGATCGCCCGGGCCCGGCAGACCGACGTGTCCGACGGCGAGCTGGTCCAGGATGTCGCCCGGGTCCTGCCCGTGCTCATGCACGGCGACGCCGCGTTCGCCGGTCAGGGCGTGGTGGCCGAGACCCTGAACCTGGCCCGGCTGCACGGCTACGAGACGGGCGGCACGCTCCACATCATCGTGAACAACCAGATCGGGTTCACGACGGAGCCCAGCGAGGCCCGGTCCACCAACTATGCCAGCGACCTCGCCCGGGGCTTCGACATCCCGGTGTTCCACGTCAACGCCGATGACCCGGAAGCCTGCCTCGCCGTAGTCCGTCTCGCCCTGGCCTACCGCACCGAGTTCCGGGCGGACGTGCTCATCGATCTCGTCGGGTATCGCCGCTACGGTCACAACGAGGGGGACGAGCCGGCGTACACCCAGCCACGGATATACGCCCGGATCGCCGATCACCCGTCCGTTCTGACCCAGTGGGCCGACCGCATGGTGGCGGAAGCAGTCCTGACGGGGGTTGAGCGACAGGAGATCTGGGACACGGCGTACGATCGGCTGGCGCGCACACAGGAGGAGGTCCGGGCCGCCGCAGCCAACGGCCCGGACCGCCCGCCCATGCCGCCGGTGGAGCCGGCGACGCTGGAGGACCCTGTCGAGACCGCCGTGGACCGGGACCGCCTGCTCTCCTACGACCGGCAGCTCCACAGCTGGCCCGACGGGTTCCGCGTGAATCCGAAGCTGGAGCGGCAGCTCGGCCGCCGCGGCGAGATCCTGGCGGGCGGCGGCGGCGTCGACTGGGCCCATGCCGAGTCGCTGGCATTCGCCACGCTGGTCGCCGACGGGGTTCCAATCCGACTGTCGGGCCAGGACTCGGCGCGCGGCACGTTCAGCCAGCGCCACCTGACGCTGCGGGACGTGGAGACGGATGAGCGGTACACGCCACTCGCCGCGCTGACGGAGGCGAAGGCTCCGTTCGAGGTCTACAACAGTCCGCTGTCCGAGGCGGGGGTGCTGGGGTTCGAGTACGGCTACAGCACGGCCACTCCGGAGGCCCTGGTTCTCTGGGAGGCACAGTTCGGCGACTTCGTGAACGCGGCCCAGGTCGCGCTCGACCAGTTTCTGGTCGCGGGGCGGGCGAAGTGGGGACAGGAGACCCGCCTGGTCCTGCTCCTTCCGCACGGCTACGAGGGTCAGGGGCCGGAGCATTCGAGCGCCCGGCTCGAGCGATTCCTCCAGCTGGCCGCCGAAGACAACATCCGCGTGGCCAACTGCACCACGCCGGCCCAGTACTACCACCTGCTCAGGCGGCAGGCGCTGCTGGAGGAGATCCGGCCTCTGATCGTGTTCACGCCCAAGAGCCTGTTGAGACACCCGAAGGCCGTCTCGACCCTGTCGGACTTCACCGAGGGCACGTTCCGGCTGGTCATGGACGATCCGCGCACCGCAGACCGGGTCGATCGTGTCCGGCGGATCGCACTCTGCTCGGGCAAGGTGTACTACGACCTGATCGGTTCACCCGAGTCGGCCGACTCGGAGTACGTGGCGGTGATCCGGCTCGAACAGTTGTACCCATTCCCGGACGCAACGCTCGGTACACTGCTCGATCGGTATCCGGCGGCACGGGAGCTGGTCTGGGTGCAGGAGGAGCCCGCGAACATGGGAGCGTGGACGTACATGCGGCCCTGGCTCCACGCCCTGGGGGGCGACCGCTTCGCCGTGGGCTACGCAGGCCGGCCCGAGAGAGCCAGCCCGGCCGAAGGGTACAAGAAGGCGCACGACCACCAGCAGGCGCGCATCGTCCAGCGGGCGTTCACGGGCGACGTCGAGCTCCCCCTGGCGAACGTCTCACGGTAGCCGCCAGCCCGACGCGGCCACTGCATTGCGTCATGCAGCGTCGCGGAGATCCTGCATTCGGCTGCGCAGGCGCTTCAGCGCGCCGCTTCGGATCTGCGATACCCTCGACTCCGTCACGCCGAGGCGAGCCGCGATCTCGCGTAGCGTGAGGCCCTGCATGTCATACAGATCCACGACCTGCCGCTCCCGCTCTCCGAGCGACGCCACCTCCCGCCTCAGCCGCCGGACTTCCGCCTCCCGCGTGAGGCGAGCCTCCACCCCCTGCTCGTCCCACGTCTCCATAGCCGGGCTGATCGACCCTCCAGACGTGAGGACGTCCGATAGCGACACCTGCCGCGAGCGCGACACGTCCCACTTCCAGCGCCACAACGTCGCGGCGTCCACACCCAGTACCCCGGCAAGCTCCCCGTCCCGGGGTCGGCGGTCCAGCTCCACGGCCAGTCGGTCCACCGCGCGCTCCATGTCCCGCTGCCGACGGCGCACCGAACGAGGGGCCACGTCACGTCGACGCACCTCGTCGAGGATCGCGCCGCGGATGCGAGGGGCGGCATAGGTGCTGAATCGATAGCCCCGGGCCGGATCGAACGCGCACACCGCGGAAAGGAGTCCGACCATCCCCGCACCGACAAGATCCTCTAGCTCGACCCCATTCCCCCGCCCGCGCAGCTGGGTCGCGAAATGGTGCACCAGCGGGATGTGTCGCTGCACGAGACGGTTGCGAGCGGCCATGTCACCGGTCGTGCGAAAGCGCGTCCAATCCAGGGATTCGGTCGACTGCGTCGTCGTCGGCATGTGCTGTTTGTCCACGGGAAACGGTTCGGGTCCAGGGGCCGTTCTCCCTGGCAACCCTCGTTCCGCTCGTGATTCGGTCGGAGCCCGGCAGCGTCATGCCGTTGCCGCCAAGCGTGTTAGGGTCGCAATCCGCGGCGTCGCCCAGCGCCCGGCCGCCCCGCTCAAGCCCGGCAATTGTTGCCGCTAGTGGCCATCTCTGCCGCCCGATGCGGAAGATTCTTCCGGGTCGCCACGGCGCGGAGCGATCCGACCCGGGACGCCCCACCCGACGGATTCGCGAACTCGGTGGAACAACGCGGGTAAGAGCAGACGCCGCTCGGTATGGACAGCGGCCGGATACCACGTGCCTGTTTCTCGGAGAGGGATGGATCATCTCGTCGTCGTTCCGCACCCGACGCCAATCGCACTGGAAGCGAGGTCGCTGCGCCACAACGCGGTGCCGGAGGGCGCGGTGGGACTCGGCTACTACTACGATGGTCGGCTGATCGCGCGCAGCGTGGTGGCGGCGGGCGCGTTGGAAACGATCAAGTCCCTGCTGGCGGTGCCCGTTTCGGTGGCCCTGGCCGCCCGCGAAGACGATGACGGAAACATCGACGGCCGCATCTGCCTGGTGCTGCCGGTGGAGGCGGATGAGCAGGACGCCGCGGACGCGGAGTCGGAGCCATGGCGGGCGAGCGTGCCCCCGCCACCGACGGAAATGGCGGCGAGTGAAGAGGGCGGAAGCGTGGAAGGCGACGGCGGATCGGACCCCCAGTTCGCGCTCCTGCCCATCGGCAACGTGATTCGCCCGGCCTCGGACCGGTCGCACCCGGACGACGTGGCGAACGACGCCCGGGAGATGCTGGAGAATCTACTGACGGGCGGTGGCCGGGACGCGGTCCGCAAGGCCATCGACGACCTACTTCGCAGCATCTGACGGGCGCACCCTCATCCATCACAATACCGCCCGGAGCGCTTGCTCCAGGTCGGCGATAATATCCTCCGGGTGCTCGACACCCACCGAGATCCGGATCATGCCCGGAGTGATCCCGAGGGACTTCTGGTGCTCGGGCTTCACGTCCGCGTGCGTCATGCTGGCGGGGTGCTGCATCAGTGTCTCGGTCCCGCCCAGGCTCACGGCCAGCTTGGCCAGCTTCAGGGCGTTCAGCACGCAGAACGCGTCCGCTTCACCGCCATCGATCTCGAACGAAAAGGTCCCGCCGGGCGCCAGGCACTGGCGCTGGTAGATGTCGCGCTGCGGATCGTCGTCGCCCAGGAACCCGAGATAGAAGACCTTTCGTACCCGGGGGTGGTCGTTGAGGAACTCGGCGATGTACCGGGCGTTCTTCATCTGGCTCGTCATGCGCAGCTTGAGCGTCTCGAGCGATCGCATGAGGAGCCACCCGGTCCATGGGTCGGCCATGGTCCCCATGATGGTGCGCATGCCGGCGACCTGGCGGATCCGGGCATCGTCCCCGAGCACCGCCCCGGCGATCAGATCGCTGTGCCCGCCGACATACTTGGTCAGGGAGTACAGCACCATGTCCGCGCCGTGATCCAGCGGCCTCTGCCAGAGTGGACCCAGGAAGGTGTTGTCGACCGCGACCACGGGGCGACGGCCCTCCGAGTCGGTCAGGCTGGCAGCCAGGTCGGCGCACGCACGGATGTCCACGAGCGAGTTGGTGGGGTTGGCCGGGGTTTCGATCAGGATCACGGCCAGCCTGCAGCGGGAGGTGGCGTCGGCCACAGCCCGCTCCAGCCCGCCCGCCGACCCTGCGGTGAAGCAGAAGCGCTCGATGCCGAACTGGGGCAGGATGTTCAGCAACAGGTATTCGGTACCGCCGTACAGCGGCTCGCTGTGGACGATGGCGTCACCAGGCCGAAGAAAGGTCAGCAACGTGGTCGTGATAGCCGCCATTCCGCTGGAGAAGACGAGGGCGGCGTCGGCGCCGTCCCAGAGGGCGAGCCGCTCCTCCAGCACCTCGAGGTCCGGGTTGTTGATCCGCGAATAGATCAGTCCCGGCACCTCCTTCGGCCCGCGTTCGCGAATCCCGTAGGCCAGCTCGAAGAAGGCCTTGCCTTCCTCGGCAGTCCTGAATACGAACGTGGAGGTCTGGAATACGGGCACCTTGACCGCGCCCTCCGACAGGTGCGGGTCGTAGCCGTATCCCATCATCAACGTCTCGGGTCGGAGCTCCCTGTCTCCGATCCGCCGATGCCTATATCCCTGATCGTCGGTCATGTCCCGCTCCGTCTGCGCTGGGCTTCGGCGGTAAGCGTAGCATCATCCGGAGCGGGTTGCGAGGCGACGTCGCCGGTCCGACCTTCGTGCCCATGACCGACACCCAGGAGGAACGGCGGTACCGGGAGGTCTTCCGCCAGGTGCACGCCGAACACCCCGCGTGCCTGGCCGACGAGTGGCTCACGTCGCCGTGCGCCTTCAGGGACGGGACTCCGACCGACCGGTCCATCGTGTGGTCCCGCCGGAACGGGCCCTGGCGCAGGGTCGAGGTGCTCTGGGTCGGGGCGGCGCCCGGCAACGCGGGCGGCCTGGGCCGTGGCGCGATGGGAGCGCACGGAACCCGGATCCCGTTCGGCGGCGACATCGCGGGCGGGAACCTGGACGTGCTCCTGGGTAGTATCGGCCTCGATCGGAACCACACGTTCATCGTTGCCGCGCTGAACCAGCTGCCGGAGCGCGGCGGCGGCGAGCCGCGGGTCTCGGAACTGCGCCGGCCGGTCGGTGAGGCGCTGTCCAGTTTTCACGTCCTGCGCGCCACGGTCCTCGCCGCGGGTCCCAGACTGGTGGCCTGTCTGGGGAACGTCGCGCTCCGTAGCCTGGTGGCGGCCGGACGACTCAACCAGGACACGCGCCTGCCGGGATTGCCGCGTCTGGTGTCAGCCGGGCTGGAGCGGGGTCGGGCCATACGGTGGCCAGAGCCGTTCGCCCCGGATTCCGCGTTCCGTCAGGACTGGGCCGAGCACTGGCCTGGTTCCGCACTGCCGTACTTGCTCTGGCTGATCCACCCGAGCGCACAGAACATGAGCCCGTATGCAGGAAAAGACACCGTCTTTCACAGCCGCATGGCCGGGAGCGTGCAAGCGCTGCGCACCACCATGCGTGACACGCTGGGTCGCGACGTGCCGGTCGGCCGGTCGACCCCGCCTGGTAGCGGAATCTACGCCCTGCCCGAGTGGCGACACGCGGTGAAACCGCGCCACGCGGAGCTGAGTGCGCTCTGGGCGGATAAAGGAATCTGATGTCAAGAGGTTGAAAGGCGTCGCCCGAGGTGGTACCGTTCGCCATGTTCTATCCCCGACAACAGGTCTCGCTTCGCGCCCGGATCCCAACGGTGCGCGTGCGACTCGCCACGGACGACGGCGAGGTCAGCTTTCGCGCGCGCTGGCGACACCGGCCCATCGATCTCCAGCGCCGGATCCTGTACCTGTTGCGGCAGGGGAAGCCCATCTGGTTCGAGGACGAGTGGGGCCACGCGGTCTGCCTCCGCGCGGAGTGCGTCTGGGGCGCCGCGGTGGACGGGCGCGCGGACCCGGCCCGCACCTGAACGAACGCGGCTACAAGCGGTACTCCAGTCCGCCGTTCACGGCTCGGTATCGAACCGTACGGGGATCTGTACGATGACCCGCACCGGCTCGTCCTGGTTGCGCGCCGGCCGGAATCGCATGTCCCGGGACACGTCGCGGGCCAGGGAGTCGAGCCGTGCGTCACCGGCGGAAGCGAACAGCATGCTCCGGACGACTCGGCCCTTCTCGTCCAGCCAGAGCCTCAGGATCGCCTCGGCGCCGCGAGCCTGGTCGATGAGGTCGACCGGGTATCGCCGCTCGATCTCGGCGGCGACCTCATCGCCATTGAGGAGGGCCGGCAACGTGTAGAACACGTGGAACGGCTGGAAGTCCGCCAATGGTTCGGGGCTCGGACCCGGCACCGGCACCAGGGTGAAGTCGAGCGAGATGGTGCCGGCGGACGCGAGCTCGACGCCATGGACCGTCGGCTCGTGGCCTGGATGCGTTGCACGCAAACGCCACCGATCGCCCGCTTCCCCCTCCAACCGATACGTGCCCGCCTCGTCCGTCCACGCGGACACGGCCCCGCCCACGTCCTGCACCTGGGCGAACGGCAACGGACCGCCGCCACGGGCGCGGACCACGCCCTCCACGATCGCGGGGGGGACTGGCGCGGCGAACGTCTCGACGGGTACGGGCGGTTGCTCATGGACTGGCTCCTCGAACTCCGCGACGGGAAACAACCAGTCCCGGACGGGCGAGCCGGGCACGGCCGCGGTTGCCGCAGCCGCCAGCACAGCCACCAGCGCGGCTGCTCGCGCCAGCGACAGCCCGAGCGGGAAACGGCTCGGCGCTCGAGCAGGCTCCCGACGTCCGTGCGGCGCGCCGGAATCGAGAAGCGCCATGGTGTCCGAGACCAGCGCCTGCGCGCGGCCCAGGTCATCGCGAACAGCTCGGCATTCCGCGCACGCCAGCAGGTGCTCGGCCACCGTGCTCCTCTCGGCGCTGGGCAGTTCATCGTCCAGGAACGCCTGGACCACTCCTTCATCCAGATGTGTCATTCAACTACGTCATCCCGGTCTTCGCGGCGGCAGCGTATGCCTCGGCGAAACGCCGGCCGGCCCGGGCCAGCAGGGTACCCACCGAAGCGGTCGCAACGCCCACGACCCGGGCGATCTCCTCGTATCGAAATCCTTCCTCACGCATCAACAGCATCGTCCGATCACGCTCGGGCAGCGATCGGAGCACCGCGCGGACCCGCGCCACCGTTTCCGCACGCTCCGCGTTCTCCTCCGGCGACCGGGACGCCGACGGCCGAGGCACGTCCGGCTCGAGTCTCCGATGTCGCTCCGCCTTGCGCGCCCGATCCCTCACAAGGTTGGTGGCCACCTTGAACAGCCAGGGCCGCGCGTCCGCCTCGTCCAGCGTTACCCGTGAGAGCCGCACGAACGCTTCCTGGGCAACATCGTCCGCAACATCCGCGTCGCCGGTCAACCGATACAGGTACCGGTGGAGCGGCGGGTGGATCGTGCGGAACAGGCGCTCATGGTCCACGACGCCACCTCATCCGCAGCCCATCACGGATGCAACGCGCGAAGGTGGCGGACCGTGACCCGTGCACCAGTCGAGCCCGGGGGGCTCAGGCCGGCTCGATCGGAATGTAGACGCGGGTGTCCTGCCACTCCAGGACCGCGCCCGGCCGGCGATCGGCCGGGCGAATGGTCAGCTGCTCGACCCGATCGTCGAGGGTCTCGGCGGAGACCTGCGCCCTCCCCACCTCCTGCGCCTCCACTTCCTCCGTGTAGCGGGACTCGTGGCCCCACTGGCTGGTGGACCGGTTCACGATCAGGGTCCATTCCGTGCCGGCCTCAGGAATGGTGTACAGGGAATACGCCCCCGGGTCCACCCTCAGCCCGGCGATCGTGGCGGGCACGTTCACGTGGAGGATGGTCGGCTCGTTGGCGCCCGTCCTCCAAAGCCGGCCGTGCGGGACGGCCTCGCCCCCGATCATCTCGCGGCCCCGCAGGGACGGCCGGCCGTAACAGATCTTCGCTTCGCCGTCACCTACGGCTACGGTTGCCGAGTCGTAGGGGCTGGCCCGACCCTCCAGGGGCATCCCCTCCGACGGCGCGCAAGCGGGCGTCTGGAGGCCGGGCGTCGCGGGCGCATCGGGCGCGGCACCGTTCGTCGCGACTCGGTCGCCTTCGGCATCCGTCTGGCAGGCGGCCAGGGTTATCACCAACGCCAGCGGAATCGTGCAATTGCGTCGCAGCATGTCTACCTCCGGTAGTAGGTCAGCCCCATCGCCTCACGGACGCGGCCCATGGTCTCGCGGGCTACGCCGCCGACCACACGGTTGCCTGCGTCCAGGATCTCGTCGACCAGCCCATCGCGGGACGCGAACGCCGCGCGCCGGTCCCGGATCGGGTCGAGGAACTCGTTCAGCGCCTTCGCCAGCTTCCGTTTCACCTCGACATCGCCCACCCGTCCTTCCCGATACCGGGTCTTCAGGTCGTCCACCTCCGCCCGGTCCGGGTTGAACAGGTCATGGTATGTGAATACCGGGTTCCCTTCCACGGTGCCGGGGATGTCGGCGCGTGTCCGGTTCGGGTCGGTGTACATGCGCATGACCTGACGCGTCACGGTATCCGAGTCGTCGGTCAGGAGAATGGCGTTGCCCAACGATTTCGACATCTTCTGTTTTCCGTCGATACCGGGCAACACCTCGATCTCCGCGACGAGTGGCTCCGGCTCCGGGAACACGTCACCGTAGAGGTGGTTGAAGCGACGTGCGAGCTCCCGGGTCACCTCCACATGGGAGAGGTTGTCCCGGCCTACAGGCACCACGTGGGCCCGCGGCAGGAGGATGTCCGCCGCTTGCAGGACCGGATACCCCACCAGCCCGAACGGCAGCACATCCAGGTCCGCGGCCTGCGCCATGTCCTTGATCGTCGGCAGCCGCTCGAGCCGCGGCAGCGTGACCAGCATGCCGAGGTACAGGTTCAGCTCCGCCGTCTCGGGTATGGCCGATTGCACGAAGACGTGGCTCCGCTCCGGGTCGATTCCCAGCGCCAGATAGTCCAGCACCATCTCCCGGATCATGCCCGGAACCTCGGCCAGATGCGCCTTCTCGGGCCTCGTGGTCAGCGTATGCAGGTCGGCGATGATGAAGTAGCAGTCCATCGTGTCCTGCAGCTGCACCCGGTTCCGGATGCTGCCGACCCAGTGACCGAGGTGGAGGCGGCCTGTCGGCCGGTCCCCCGTCAATACCCGTTTTCGCTCCACTCCCGCGCCCTCCACCCTTTCTTGGTCCCGATCCGCCCGACCTACTGCTCGATGGGGGTAGCCCGCTCGAACAACTCCGACAACTCCGCCGCCCCCAACGTCAGGAAGACGCCTGCCGGGACGAGTGCCTCCCGGACCGGCACATCAGGCGCAGCGCCTCGAAAGAAATGCACGGCCAACAGCCGCGCCGAGCCGAGTCGGCCTGTGCCATAGCTTCCGGCTCCCTGTACTTTGGCCAGCCACGGCTCCCCCCCCATCTCGAACGGCACCTCGCCCGCGTCCTGAGCCTCGTTCGATCGTTCCTTCGGCCCGTCCCTCTCGGTAGCGTTCGACTCGTCGCGCTTCTCGCCGGCCGGCACCTTAACCGGACCGGCGGGGCCGGCAGGCTCGAGGAGATCGCGCGCCGGGATCAAGCCACCTCTATCGGCGTCCTCCCGCCCCGTCATTGGACCCCCGCTTCCTGCGCTCCACCATAGCAGTCCAGGACGAGGATCTCGTCCTCGCGCAACCGGGACCGGCGGAGGCGCACTCCGTCCGGCAGGCGCCCGGCCACGCGGGGCCAAGCCCGAGCCAGCAGATTCTCCGTGCTCGGAATCAGACCGCTCGCTGCGTACGATTGGCCGTGGCCATGGGGATTCGCGCACGCCCCGAACGCCTGGCGATTCCGTTCCTCGAACCAAGCAGGCCGCCAGTATCGATGAGCCGCCGCGAAGGTCGCGCGGCGGGTGAGGTAAGCCAGGCTCATGGTCTGGCAAGCTAGGCGACACCGTCGCGAGCGTCCAGTCCGCGCCTGGTCGGGAGCGTGCCCCGGCGCGGAAATTGCCGCGCTGGCCAAGCGTTCTCGACGGCAGCGTCCGCCCCGGCGACGAGGCCGTGTCGCAGTCCTTACCCAGCAGCGCATGGCGCGGACCAGCACACGCAACGGCCCTCCAAACAACGGAGCCACGATCCTCATCGCCGAGGATCACCCCGACAGCCGCGAGGCGTTGGGCGCGCTCCTCGAGGCCTTCGGGTTCGAGGTCCTGCTCGCCGTGAACGGTGTGGAAGCCGTCGAGCTCGCCCGCCGCGACCGGCCGGACCTCATCCTGATGGACGTCATGATGCCCGCGCTCGACGGACTGGAGGCCACTCGCCTGCTCCGCGCATCGCCGGAGACCCGGGACATCCCGATCATCACGTTGACCGCGCTGGACCACGCCCGGGAGAAAGCCCTGGATGCCGGCGCCAATGACTTCCTGGCCAAGCCTATCAATTCAGGGGTGCTGTTCAGCAAGGTAACGAGCTGGCTGGCGGCCTGACCATGACCGACGTCTGGCATCACACAGCGGTCGAGGAGTCCGCCGCGTTTCCTTGGCCACCGGCGGAGGGCGGCGGCGTCCTCGGTGGGCTGGTGGATACGTGGCGAGCGGCGACGTTTGATCCGGGCGCGTTCTTCCGGCGTGTCCCACGCGTCGGCGGTACCGGCGCCGCTCTCCTGTACTACCTTGTCATCGGCGTGCTCGTGGCCGGAGCCAGCCTGTTCTGGGACACCGTCACGGGACAGGCCGGCATGGCGCAGGAACGGATCGCGGGGGAGGCCATAACCGGTCAACCCCTGGTGATGTTCCTCCTCTCCCCCCTGATCCTGGTCATTGCCCTGGGTCTGGCCGGAGGCATCACACACGTCATGCTGCTCTTGTTCCGCGGCGCCAGACACGGCTTCGATACCACCATCCGCGTTTTCTGTTATTCGTACAGCCCCTTGATCTTCGGGGTGGTGCCGGTGGTGGGCACCGTGGTCGGGACCGTGTGGATGCTCGGTCTTGCCATTATCGGGCTCCGCGAGGCCCATGACACCACGACGTGGAAGGCGGGGTTTGCCGTACTGCTGCCGTTCCTGATCCTGCTGGGGACGATCGCGATCGTGATGATGGTCCTGCTCGCGGCCGGCGCCGCGGTCCTTGGCTGAGTCAGGCCGCCGGCAACTCGTCTTCCGGCGAGGTCAGCTCATCCACCAGGTGCGGCTTGATCGCGCGCAGCACCTCCTCGCCGTAAAACATCCGAATATACTTCGCCTGTACCGAGGTGATGGTGCGGACGGCCCACACGAGCTCCACGTGGTTCGGCTCCCGCGGCACCGCCAGCAGCTTCATCCCCGTCTCACTGGGCAGGCGGTTGCCCTTCCGGTTGTTACACGGCGAGCACGCGGCCACCACGTTGCCCCAGTCGTTGGCGCCGCCACGGGACACGGGAACGACATGGTCACGGGTGAGGAAGTCGCGACCACGGAGATCCGTGCGGTGTCGTCCGCAGTACTGGCAACTGTACCGGTCCCGCGCGAACAGGAACGTGTTCGTGACCTGGCGGCGGAACTTGCGTGGCACGTGCACGTAGCTGACCAGCCGGATCACGACGGGGCACGGCAACTCGGCGCGTTCCGAGCGGAACACGCGGGTCCGGTCCACCTCCAGGATCTCCGCCTTCCGGTCGATCACCAGCCGGAGCGCGCGGCGAAGCGGGAGGATGGTCAGCGGCTCGAACGAAGCATTGAGCGCCAGACAACCCATGGTCCTTGAACGGCCTCCTGCTGAGCGAGGTATACGTGCACCTCGGCCGCCCGGGCACCACGTGTGCACTCGTCGAGCCCGTTACGGCCGGGGTTGGACCGTCGAAGAAAAATACCGGCTTCTTCAAAGAAGCGCTACGGGGTCCCGATCGATGATGATGCGGATCGGGTCGTTCCCGGTACCGTGGTGGGAGTACAATTGTCGACAGACGGCACCGAGCTGCGATGCGCTGGGGCTGCGCAGGAGGAAGTGCCAGCGCCAGCGGTCCCGGATGCGGTCGATGGCGCACGGCGCCGGTCCTATGAGGTGAACGTCGCGAGCGCCGAGGCCGCGCGCCGTGCGCGCCGCATCGTCGGCCAGGAGCTGGGTCGCCTCCTGGACCCGGACTTCGTCGGGGCCGCTGACGACGATGTTGGCCAGGCGGACGATCGGCGGATAGGGTGGGTCGCGGCGCTCATCGAGCGCGTGGCTAGCGTAGCCGACATAGTCATGCTGGAGTGCGGAGCGGATCGCGTCGTGGGCCGGGAGCGCGGTCTGGATCAGGACCTCCCCCTTCCGGTCGCCGCGACCCGCCCGGCCGGCGACCTGGGTGAGGAGCTGAAAGGTACGCTCGCCGGCGCGGAAGTCGGGGAGGTTGAGTCCGACATCGGCGTTGATGACGCCGACCAGGGTTACGCGGTGGAAGTCCAGGCCCTTGGCGATCATCTGGGTGCCGAGGAGGATGTCGATCTCGTGCCGGCCGACGCGTCCGAGGATCTCGTGGTGGGCCCAGCGGGCGGAGGTGGTGTCCACATCCATGCGCGCGACGCGGGCGGCCGGGAAGGCCTCGGTGACGATCCGCTCGACCTGTTCGGTCCCGATGCCACGGAACGACAGGGCGCCGCGGCCACACTCGGAGCATGCGGCCGGCGGCGCCTCATCACGGAAGCAGTAGTGGCAGATGAGGCGGCGTCTGGTCCTGTGGTAGGTCAAAGACACGTTGCAGCTCGGGCACTGCCAGACGTGGCCGCACGCACGGCACTGGACGAAGCTCGCGTACCCGCGGCGGTTGAGCAGGAGGATGACCTGTTCGTTCCGATCGAGGCGGTCCTCGATCGCTGCATGCAGTGACGCCGAGAGCACGAGTGGCGCGGTCCGGGTCCGGCTATCGCCGGCTGCGTGCGCCGTCCGTTCCTTGCGCAGATCCACGACATCCACGCTGGGCAGCGGCCGGCCCTCGACGCGTGCCGGCAACTCCAGGAGGGTGTACTTGCCGCTTCGGGCGTTGGCCCAGCTCTCGAGTGACGGAGTGGCGCTGCCCAGGAGGCACACGGCGCCGGCCATGCTGGCGCGCATGATCGCGACCTCCCGGGCGTGGTAGCGCGGCGCCTCACCCTGCTTGTAACTCGACTCGTGCTCTTCGTCGACCACCACCACGCCCAAGTCGCGGACAGGGGCGAAGATCGCGGAGCGGGCCCCCACGGCGATGCGACGCGCGCCGGATCGGAGCATGCGCCACGCGTCGTAGCGCTCGCCCTCGGTCAAGGCGGAGTGGAGGACCGCAACGTCCTGGCCGAAGCGCGCGCGAAACCGGTCGACGGTCTGGGGCGTGAGCGCGATCTCGGGGACCAGGACGATGGCGCCTCGACCCTGGCGACGGACGACGTCGTCCAGAAGCTCGACATAGACACGGGTCTTTCCGGAGCCCGTGACCCCTCGCAGCAGGAACGTTCCGCCACCGGCGCGGGCGGCGGCCAGGAGCGGCGCGAGCGCCGCCTGCTGGGCGCTCGTCAGGTCGGGGACGACGCCCTCACCGGCAGGGATGGCCGCGAAAGGGTCCCGTTCCACTTCCTCGTCCACGATCTCGGCGACCCCCCGATCGACGAGGGCGCGGAGTATGGCGTGGGAGAACCCCTGCTCGGTCAGCCGGGTCACGGGCGCCGCGTTGCCGGACGCCTCGACGAGCTCGAAACATTCGCGCTGGCGGTGTGCCCTGCCGAACACCTCGTCGCGAAGGGTGAGGGTGGGGAGCTCGCGGGTGATGCGGAGGACGCGCCGGGTCTTGATCCCCTCGTCGCCTGCACCCATGGGATTGGGCAGGGCCGTCCGCAGCACCAAACCGAGGGAGGAGAGGTAGTAGTCGGCGATCCAGCGGCAGAGGTGGAGCATGTCCCGGTCGGCGCTGGGCTGGTCCTCGAGCACGCGGTGGATCGAGCGGATTCGGGGCGCGTCGGGCGCGTCGGATGGGCCGGTGACCCAACCGACCAGCCGTCGAGGACCGAACGGGACCGCCACGCGTACGCCGGGCGCGAGCGTCTCGGGCGCCCGATACGTGAACGTGCGCGGCATGGGCAGCGGCAACGCCACCTCGACGAGCCGGCCGACCCGATCCGATGGCGAGGATCGGCTCAAAGCTGAACGGTCACGAAGTCGTACGGGGGCCAGGGTCCGGTCAGGTCGAACAGTAGCTCGGGGTGCGCGCGGCTGAGGTCGTCACTCTGTTCCACGAACCGGATCCACCCGCCTCTCTCGACGAGGAAGGCAGCGCTGAGCAGGCGGCCTTCGGCGACCGGCAGCGGGATCGCGGCCCGGGCGAACCGCCGCAGGTCCGAGTACAGCTCCGCGGCGACGGCGCCGAGCTGATCCCCGTTGTCATCAGCCATGATGTGGAGGCGCAACTCCCAGTGGCCGTCGAGGAACGCGAGCCCCTCGTCGAGCACGAGGTACTGGTCCTCCATGAACCGAAGCACGGCCCGCCGTCCGTGGAACACGATGCCGAACGGCGCCGGCAGCACCGTGGCCCGCCGCATGACCCGATCGACCACCCGCTGATGCTCCCTCAGGCTGGCGTCATCGGGCGCCGGCATCACGAACGGCACGGGACGGACCAGCGCCTCGAGATCCCGATAGCGCACGCGCGTCAGCCCATCGCGCCCGGCGCCCCCCCGCAACCTGCCTCGCGGGGAGCGCACGACGGCGAAGAGGTAGAGGCCTTCGAGGGCAGGGTCCTGCTCCGATTCTATGGACAGTTCGTGCGTGTTCGGAATCTCGTCGGGGATGGTCCCCATTTCGTGATCTCCTGGTCCCCACTGCATGAAATCGACCGCGGCGACGCCGTCTTGCACCCGCTCGCCGGCTGCGTCACGCTGGGCGGTCTCCAGCCGGCCCCACGCCCGGCGTCGCAGCGCCGATGCGACCCCGGATCACCACCACGCCCAGCACGCGTTCCTCCTCCAACAGCTGCCGCAGCTCACGCTCTCTCGACAGAACCGCGCGCACACCACGCCAGCCCCACCGATGCCACGCCCGGGGCAGGAGCTTCGTCTTGCCGCGGAATGTAAACAGCTCCGTCAGCCCGCCCAACACCGGAACCCGCCGCACGGGTCCCACGCCGTTGGACCAATCCTCAACCTGAAGATCGACGACCCCGTTCTCCTTCAGCATCTGCTTCCACTCGACCAGCATGAGAGGCCGGACACCCAGGCGCTCGACAACCGCTTCCCTCCGGCCCGCCTCCAGGTTGCGGAGCCATATCAGCTGGATCAGCACCAGCGTGCCGCCGGGCCGGGTCACGCGGACCAACTCCCGGACCGCAGCCGGCGGATCCCGGGCCGCGGCAAGCTCGATCTCCCCGAGTGCCAGGTCGAACACGGCGTCCTGGTATGGCAGATCGTGGAGCGGGGCGTGCTCGAAGTGCAGCCGCGAGGCGAGACCCTTCGAGCGGGCGCGCTCCGTGGCTACCGCCACCATCTCCGCGTCAGGATCGGCCCCGGCGCCCCCTGCGCCGGTGGTCTGCACGATGAACCGAGCGCCCCGACCACGCCCGCTGGGGACCAGGAGGAACTCCGAGTCCGGCGTGATATCGACAAGGCGGAGCACCGACCGGTATAGCAGCTCCCCACCGGCGGAGAAAGACAGTCGTCCGCTCAGGCGCGTCAGGCCGACGGCGGACGGGCTGTGAGAATCCAGCGCGCCCGCTCTGTGCTCAGGCATGTAATGGAATGTGCGCCGCGCGGCCACACCGGTCAATCAGGAGGTAGACCGGCCAGCGCACGCACGACCTGGACGACTCCGTCCGCCAGCCGTCGCGGGACATACCCACCTTCCAGCAGTCCGACGACGCGGCCCGCCGCTGGGGTCATGGCCTCCATCAGGGTGCAGGTCATGCGGTGGAGGTCCTCCGGTTCCAGGGTGAGCCCGCCCAGCGGGTCACCGCGCAGGACATCGAAGCCGGCGGAGACCAGCACGAGCTCGGGCTGGAACGCCATGACCTCCGCGACCAGCTCGTCGTACACGGTCAGGTAGTATTCCCGCTCGATTCCGTGGGGGAATGTCACATTGCGCGTAGTCCCCTCCCCCGCCCCGGCTCCACGCTGCCCGGCGTGTCCCGTGCCGGGATAGTGGCCGGCCAGGTGCAAGGACACGTAGTAGACGCTGGGGTCGGCGTAGAAGATATCCTGGGTCCCGTTCCCGTGGTGGACATCCCAGTCCAGGACCAGGACCCGGTTCACGCCCGTTTCGGCCTGGGCCCACCGGGCGGCGATGGCGGCGTTGTTGAACAAACAGAAGCCCATTGCGCGATCGGCCGTGGCGTGGTGCCCGGGCGGTCGCGTCAGGACGAACGCGTTGGCCGCCTCGCCGGCGAGGACCGCGCG
>CAYXJH010000018.1:1943-21526 GCA_964465415.1 uncultured Gemmatimonadaceae bacterium | reverse complement strand
GGCGGCGGCAGTGTGCAGGTAGTTCACGGTGGCCACTTCCTGCCAGCGCAGGCGCACGCTCTCGTGCACCCGCTGGGTGGGGTCCGGTTCGTCGGTGTGGGCGCCGTCGTGGGTGACGCTCAGGCCGATGTCCCGGTCACGGCCGGGGGCGAGGCGGTAGGGGCCTTTCCTCGACTCGTGCGCCTCGTCCAGTGGCCGGGCGTTCACGGGGAAGCCGGGCAGCGGCTCGAGCGCCAGACCGCCCGGGTCCACGGCCCGCGCCAGCATCCACTCGAGGGCGACGTCGGACAGCCCGGACCGGGGGTAGCCGCCGCCCACATCGCTGTGCACGCCCGGGAACCAGACCTGCTCCACCGTCTGGCCCTCCTTTGGCTTCTGATACCAGAGCGTGGGCCTGAACGGGCCGCGGCGCTCGTCGATAGCCAGGGCGTGGAAGGCGAATCGGACGCTCCCGCTCAGCTCCGTGTCGTGGAACTGATGGCGGGCACGGGTCAGGCCGCGCAGCCCGCGGACGGGGATCCCGAGCGCGCCCACGGTGTCCCACACCCCGATGAACCGGATGTTCACCGGCTCCTCCCCGCACTCGGAGTGGTGACCCCGGAAGTCCACGCTGAACGGGTGGTCCGGCGCCCGCCCCGGATCCCGATACAGGGCGATGGCGTTCATGTACTCCCGTACCGACGCCCGCTTCAGGATCCCGCAGTTGCGAACCATCCCGGCGACACTCCGCGCCGTGAACGCACCGCGGCTGAACCCGAAGAGGAAGATCTCGTCGCCCCGCTCGTAGTTGGCGACGAGGAAGCGGTACGCGTCGTGGATGTTCTCCTCGAGCCCCTCCCCGAAGGCGCCGCCCGTCAGCCGGTCCAGCGAGTTGGATGTGCCCACGCCGTGGGCGTAGTAGACCACCTGGGGAACGCCCGCCGAGTCCCGCTTTGCCACCCGAAACGCCAGCTTCACAACGTTCGTTGGGCAGGGCTCGCCGGCCGCCACCTGGTCGGCCCTGTTCCACGTCCCGTCGCAGCAGACGATCAGACGCTTCATGGGTCGTGCCCCGCCCGCGTTGGTACGCTCTCGATGCCGTTCATGAACTGAACGGTACAATGGGGACCGCGTAGGCGCACGGGTTGGATCTGTCCGAGCCGGTGACTCAGGCGCCGTCGCATTACCGAGATCTACCCTCGTGTCCTTCTACGGCTCGCAAATCGGACCGGGTGATGCGCGGCTCGCCGTGACGTGTCCGGAGCGCTTCCTTGGTCGTCCATGGAAACCGGCGTATGTTGCCGTGCCCGGGTGTGAACCAGCGGAACGGAGGACGTGCCGGTGCAGAAGGTCAACCTGCGTGAGAAGCTCGGTCTCTTCGATGAACGCTGGAGTCCCAAGGTGATCGGCCAGGTCAACGACGTGCAGATCAAGCTGGCCAAGCTCCTGGGCGATTTTCCCTGGCATTCGCACGAAGCTGAGGATGAGCTCTTCCTCGTCCTCCAGGGGCGACTCCGCCTCGAGTTCAGGGACCGGGCCGTCGTCCTGGAGGCGGGGGAGCTCCTGGTCGTCCCCCGTGGAACCGAACACCGGCCGGTGGCCGAGGAGGAGGTGCACCTGCTCCTGGTCGAGCCGTCGAGCACAGTGAATACCGGAGACGCGCGGAGCGAGCGCACGGTGGAGTCGCCGGAATGGATCTGAGCCGGGGCCGAGGTCCCATGGAGGGGACGCGGCCGTGACCGACGACGCCTCCATCCATGCCCATGTAGACGCGTACATCGACGATCTGTACGGCTCGCCGGATCCGGGCCTCGCGGCCGCGGTGCGATCGCTCGAGGAGGAAGGGATGCCCGATATCGCGGTGTCCCCCTCGCAGGGGCGCTTCCTGGGTCTGCTCGTAATGCTGAGCGGTGCCTCCCGGGTCCTGGAGATCGGCACGCTCGCCGGCTACAGCGCCATCTGGCTGGCCCGCGCCATGGCCGGGAAGGGTCGTCTCGTGACCATCGAGTCGAATCCCGACTACGCCAAGGTCGCAAGACGGAACATCGACCGGGCGGGGCTGGAGAACGTGGTGGAGATACGGATCGGTCCCGCGCTGGAGGTGCTGCCCGCGCTGGAGCACGAGGGCCAGGAGCCGTTCGACGTCGTGTTCATCGATGCCGACAAGGAGCGCCTCCCCGAGTATCTCGAGTCGGCGATCCGGCTGGCGCGGTCGGGAACGCTCATCATCGCAGACAACGTCATACGGGGTGGTAGGGTTCTCGACCGCGACGACGATGAATCCGTCCAGGCCGTTCGGCGCTTCAACCACACGCTCGCCCGCCATCCGGCGCTGACCTCGGCCATCCTCCAGACCAACGGGGTCAAGGGCCAGGACGGATTCGCGTTCGCCCTGGTCAAGTGACCGCGGCCCTCGCCGAGGCGAGGCAACCAAAGGTAGGGTCCGTCTGTCCAAGGCAGAGGAGGCAAGTATCCCGCTGGTTTCTACAATGTAGAATGACTCGTACGGACGGTAACCTGGAGGGGCCATGAGACGGAACGTACCCGAGGCACAGCGACTCCCGTGGCTGGCCGCGCGGCTGTTCGCGCTGCTGGTCCCGGCCTCGGAGCGGAAGGAGATCCTGTCGGAGCTGACCGTGGAGTACGCGGAGCGCCGGTCGGTCGGCGGGGTCAGCGCGAGGATCTGGGTGTGGCGCCAGGTCCTCGGATCGGTGCCGTCGCTCGTGTTCCGGGGAGCGTGGCGAGGGTGGAGCGGGTTCGAAGCGGGGTCGGACCGGTTGCGGCCAGGTGGGGGGGTGATCGAGGACTGGGCGCAGGACGTCCGCTTCTCGCTTCGTCGTTTGCGCCGTCGGCCGGCGTACACGGCGCTGACGGTTCTGACGCTGTCGCTGGGGGTGGCGGGGGCTGCGGCGGTGTACGGGATCGCCCAGCGCGTGCTTCTCGACCCGCTCCCGGTCCCGGGCGAGGAAGAGGTGGCGGTGTTCTGGATGGAGGGTGCGTGGTCTCAGGCCGAGTTCGGCTACCTGCGTCCCGAGGTGACCGGGTTCCAGAGCCTGGCCGCGTTCCGCCGGGTGGATGTGACGTTCGCGCCGGGCGATGGTCCCACGCGGCTGGTGCAGGCCGCGACGGGGACGGCCGAGCTCTTCGAGGTGCTGGGCGTGCGGCCGGCGTTGGGGGCCGGCTTCCAGCCGGGCGATGACGTGCCGGGTGCGGGGCCGGTGGTGGTACTGAGCCAGTCGATGTGGCGGGAGCTGGGGGGCTCGGCCTCGATCATCGGGGAAGCAGTGGAGCTGGCCGGAGTGACGTACACCGTGGTGGGGGTGATGCCGCCGGGGTTCTGGTTCCCGGACCCGACGACCCGGGCCTGGCTGGCGCTCCAGGTCAACCCGGAGAACCGCGTGGGGAACTACGGCCTGATCGGGCGAGTCGCTCCGGGTGCCAGCCTGGGGGTCATGTCCCCGCACCTGGATCGGATCGCCACGGTGCTTCGTGAGCAGTTCGACTACCCGGAGGGGTGGGACCCGACCCGCAATCCGGAGCTGATCCCGTTGCGGGATTATGTGGTCGGTGCATCGCGGCCGGCGCTGCTCGCGATGCTGGGAGCGATGGCGGTGATCCTGCTCATCGCGTGTGTGAACGCCGCAGCGCTGATGCTAGGCCAGGTGGACAGCCGGGGGACGGAGCTGGCCGTGCGGACGGCGCTGGGTGCGGGGCGCCGTCGTCTGGTGCGGCAACTGGTGGTCGAGTCGGGGGTAGTCGGCGTCCTGGCCGGCCTGGCAGGCGCGGCCCTGGCTGCGTTGTCGTTCGGGCTCCTTACCGAAGCGCTGCCGCTGGGCGTGCTGGCGGAGACGGCGGTGGTGGACTGGACGTTGTTCTGGGCGGCGATGGGACTCGCCATCGCGGCGGCCACGGCGGTGGCGCTGGTCCCCGGTCTGGCCATCTCGCGGGGCGATCTCCAGGCCCGGCTCACCCGGAGCCGCACGGCGGGGATCTCGGGGCGGGGCGGCCGGCTCGAGCGGAGCATGGTGGTGGTGCAGGTCGGGCTGGTCCTGGTCCTGGCGGCGGGTGCTGCGTTGCTGATCCGTTCCGTGGCGAATCTGCGGGCGATCGACCCGGGCGTGCGGACTGCGGGCGTGGCGGTCATCGATATGGTCATGCCCGTGACGACGACCGCGGAGGAGCGGCGGCAGGTCGTGCGGGAAGCGGTGGCGGCGGTCGAGGCGCTTCCCGGGGTCTCATCGGTCGGGGCGACCCAACGACTGCCGCTGCGCGGGTCCAGCGACAACTGGGGCATCGCGGTGGAGAGCCGGCCAGATCTGGACGTCACGACGACGGCGTTCCGGGTGGTGACGCCGGAGTACTTCGAGACGATGGGGATCACGTTGGTCGAGGGCCGGGGCCTGCTCGACACGGACCGGCTGCTCTCGGAGGAGGGGACGGTGGTGATCAACCGGGCGCTCGCCGACCGGTACTTCCCGGATACGGACCCGATCGGCCAGCGGATCGGGTTCATGTCCGATCGTTGGGACAGGATCGTGGGTGTGGTGGAGGACGTGGCGGAATCCACGTTGACCGCCGGCGCCGAGCCTGCCCGCTACATGCTGTACGAGCACGTGCCGTGGCTGCTCCCAGGCCAGACGCTCGTGATCGGGCTGAACGATCGCCGGGACGCGGCAGCGGTGCTGGAACCGGCGCGGCGCGCGATCCAGTCGGCCCTGCCGGGTGTGGCGATCCAGGAGCTGACCACGCTCGAGCGCGTATTCGAACGGTCCATCGGGCCGGCGCGCCAGGTCATGGCCCTCCTCTCCCTGCTCAGCGTTCTCGCCCTGGTCCTCGGCGTGGTCGGCGTGTACGGCGTGGTCTCCCACTTCGTGACCCGGCGGAGGCGGGACTGGGGGATCCGGATGGCACTGGGCCTGAGCCCGACCGGGGTCGTCCGAAGGATCGTTGGAGAGGGGGGTGCGCTGGTTGCGGCGGGCATCGTGCTGGGCCTGGCCGCGTTCCTGGCCTTGGCCCGGTTGCTGGGCAGCTTCCTGCACGAAGTGGGACCGGCGGACCCGGTAGCGCTGACCGGGGCGGCGGGCGTCCTGCTTGTCGCCGGCCTGCTGGCGGCGTTCCTGCCAGCGCAGAGGGCCAGCCGGATCGATCCCTCCAAGGTCTTGCGGGAGGAGTGACCATGGGCTCACACGCCCCGCTGGGTAGCTTCGAGGAGCAGGTGATGCTCGCCATCGTGCGGAACCGTGAGTCGGAGGGGGCGTACGGGATGGCCGTGCGCCGTGAGATCGAGCGGACCACGGGCCGCGACGTCTCGATCGGCGCGGTTTACGCCACCCTGGACCGATTGGAGCGCAAGGGGTTGGTGCGGTCCGGCCGGGCGTTCCGTGCCGGCTCCCGCCGGACGTTCGTCGTGACCGTCCCTGGGCTCTCCTCGCTCGGGGAGACCCGCGCCATGCGCGACCGTCTCTGGCGGGGTGTCGACCTCCAGGCGTTGCTCGCTCAAAGACCGACCTGACGACGCCGGACCCCTTTCCGCCGCGCCTCCGACAGAACTCGCCACCTGGAGTCGTTCCTGCCTCAGAGCGCCCCTACTCCCCGGACGCGCCGGGTGGTCGCTCCGCCGGGCCTGTGGCCCGGCCGCGTTCATCTTCGAGGAGGATATCTGCATGGTACCGAGACTTCGTACGAACTTCCTTCGCCACCTGGCCACCGTTGTGGCGATCGGCGGCCTTGCCGCGGGCGGTGCACCGGTCTTGGCGGCACAGGAAACGGGCACGGTGCAGGGTCGCGTGGCGGACGCCGTCACGCAGCGGCCGCTGGAAGCCGTGCAGGTGTTCGTTCCCGGCGCCGGTGTCGGAACCCTGACGAACGCCCAGGGCGCCTACCTGCTGCGGGGCGTGCCCGCCGGTGAGCGGGCGATCCGTGTCCAGCTCATCGGGTACTCGCAGCTGGAGCGGACCGTGACGATCCCGCCGGGCGCGACGGTCACGGTCGACTTCGAGCTGGGGCAGACCGCGATCCAGCTGGACGAGGTGGTCGTCACGGGGCAGGGCAGGGCCCGGCAGCGACGCGAGCTCCCCACCACCGTCAGCGTCGTGACGGCTGCGGAGATGGACCTTTCGCCGGCCGTCAGCCTGGACCAGGCGCTCCAGGGTAGGGTGGCCGGCGCATCCGTCAATTCCACGTCGGCGCAGCCCGGCACGGCCGGGTTGATCAACTTCCGTGGGGTCTCCAGCGTCTTCGGCTCTCAGACGCCGGTCATCTACGTGGACGGTGTCCGCGTGGACAACGCCATGTCCACCGCCCTGGGGACCGGCGGCGAGCAATCCTCGGCGCTGGCCGACCTGCTGGCCGGCGACATCGAACGGGTCGAGATCATCCGCGGCGGGGCGGCGAGCACGCTGTACGGCTCCGACGCGGCGTCCGGCGTGATCCAGATCTTCACGAAGCGTGGGGCGCCGGGGGTGGCCCGGTTCACAGCGCGGATCGAGCAGGGCTTCGACCAGCCCGAGCTCAAGTACATGGTCGGCACGGACGCGATCTTCGATGGGCTGATGCCGGAGGAAGACCTCCAGCGGGACTGGCTGCGGGACAACTTCTTCCAGACCGGACAGTTCCAGAACTACGTCGTGGGCGTGACGGGCGGCTCGTCCGACTTCACGTACAACATCAGCGGGCGAGTCCAGGACGCCACTGGCGTGCAACCGAACAACACGCACCAGATCTACTCGTTGCGTGGTGGTCTGGGGGCCACGCTGTCCGATCGCTTGGGGATCGACTTCAGCGGAAGCTACACCCGAACGCAGTTCGGCCGGATCTATAACGGTGTCTCCATCGCCGACCCGCTCACCGCGTTCGAGGTGGGCGACGCCTTGTGGCTGTCGGGATCGGCCACGTTCGAGGAGGCTATGGAGCAGTTCCTGATGCCGGAGATCGACGAGGAGGTGAGCCGGTTCATGTTCTCGACTACACTCCGATATCAGCCGGTCGAGATCCTCCAGGGCCGCCTAACGGTCGGGATCGACCGCCGTTCGAACCTGAACCGGATCTACCAGCCCATCGGGTACGTGGTGGACAGCCCGTCGGACGGCGAGGGCGCGGTCTGGCGGTTCAACCGTGACTTCAACTCCGTCACCATGGAGGCGGCGGCGAGCCTGACGTACCCGCAGACGCAGACCTTCACGAACAGCGTCACGTTCGGTGTGCAGGGGTTCCGGGACGATCTGACGACGATCTTCGCCCGCGGCTTCGGCTTCGCCCTGCCGGGGGCGCCGGAGATCGACGAGGCCGGCGACATCCACGCCAGCGAGACCAACCAGCAGGTGTTCAACGGCGGTTTCTTCATGGAGGACCAGGTCGGCCTGTGGGACCGCCTGTACGTCAACGTGGGGCTGCGGATCGACGCGAACACGGCGTTCGGCGATGAGGTCTCGACGGCAACGTATCCGAAGGTGGGCGTCGCCTACCTGCTGTCGGACGAGCCTGCGTTCCGGGACCTGGCCGGCCCGTGGATCAACGACATGAAGCTGCGGGCGGCGTACGGGCAGACGGGGAAGTTCCCGCCCCCGTTCCTGCGCGACCGGACCTACGCGGCGACGACGTTCCGCGGAGAGGCCGCGCCGCGCTTCGACAACCCCGGCAATCCCGACCTTGGTCCGGAGGTCACATCGACCCTGGAGCTGGGCTTCGACACAGGCCTCTTCCGGGACCGGATCGGCGTGGGCGTGACCTGGTACGACGCGACGACGCGGGACGCCCTCTTCCGCGTGCCGGAGCAGCCGGTGACCGGGCAGGGCCCGCAGATCCGCAACGTGGGTGAGATCGCGAACCGCGGCTGGGAGGTGGAAGGTCGAGCCGTCGTGCTGAACCGGCCGAACGCGCGGTGGAACGTGCGGGCCACGTACAATACGGTCGACAACCAGGTCCGGAGCATGGGGCCCGAGGGCGTCGCGCCCGCCCCGTTCTTCATCGGCGGGACCTTCCAGCGCGTGTGCGGGCCGCCCAACGACTGCATCGAGGGGCACCCCGACGAGAGGCTCCCCGTGGGGGCGTGGTTCGTGGACGCCCCTTACGACAGCAACAACGACGGTAACCTGAACGCCACGGGCCGGTTCTTCCTCTGCTCCGACGGGTCGCTCGGCATGACCCGCAACGAGGCGGGGGAGGTGGTCCAGGCCGCCTGCGGACGGTACGCGACGCCGTTCGCCCGGAACAATGGCAGCCTGGGCACGGACCTGACCCTGTTCAACCGGCTGACGGTCAACGTCCTGGCCGACTGGGCCACGGGCTTCTACGCGCAGGACTGGGGATCGATGTGGGCGATCTACAACGGCATATCGCGGCGCGAGATCGTCGAGCCCGGCTACGAGTATCCCGTCCGCCACAACGCGGACGGCGAGCCCATCGGCATGTACAACCCGTACGATGCCATCTCGGAGTTCATGATGAAGGGTGACTTCTTGAAGCTCCGTGAGATCGGCACGCGCTACCGGGTGCCCACGGGCTGGGCCCACCGGTTGGGTGCGGACCAGGCCACGATCTTCGGTTCGGTGCGCAACGTGGCGATCCGGTCCGCCAATCCCCTCATCGACGCGGAGCTCAACGGCATCCTGTCGGGGGAGAACCTGATGCTGGGCGGAGAAAGCAGCATCACCCTTTCACCGCCGCGCATGTTCCGCATCGGCGCCGAGATCTCGTTCTGAGGAGGGTTGCGAACATGGATACACGGATTTCACGGCGCCGGCTGGTCCGGACGGTCAATGTCCTGGCGCTGGCGACACTCGCCGGCCTGACCGCGGGCTCTTGCGAGTTCCTCGATCCCACCCGGGTCGACAACCCGCGCACCACGGACGAGGACTTGGCGAGAGCGCAGAATCCGAGCGCGTCGCTGCTGCCCGGTCTCCGCGCGCAGTTCTCGCGCATGGTCCAGTCCACGGTCATCGTGACGGAGAACGCGTCGGACAACTACTCGATCCACGGGACGGGCCTGCTCCCCTACGACCTGCCCGGGCTCATCGAGCCCCACACTGTCAATGCGACGGGAGCGGCCGTGGGCATGTACTGGAACACCCAGGAGCTCCGGTCTTTGGCCACCTTCCTGATCGACGTCATCATGCCTGACGACGGCCGGAAGACGGCGGCGATGGTGGCGGAGGCCCATTACTACCGGGGCATGGCGAGCCTCCACCTGGCCGAGAACTTCGCCGCGGCCCCCGTCGAGGCGGACGGCGTGCCGCAGACGCCGGCGCAGCTGTTCGCGCTGGCGGAGGCGGATCTCCTCGTGGCGCGAGACGATGGTGGGGCCATCGGCAGCGCCGCGAAGGCCGCCCTGGCGCGCCTGTACCGGTCCACCGGCAACGGAGCGCAGGCGGATGGGCATGCCGCCGAGGTGTTAGGCGCCGACGGAGCCTTCGTGTTCGCCGCCGAGTACGATGCGGCGTCGGTACCGAACCAGCCGTTCGCGTTCCTGGTCGCCCGCACGCTGAAGGAGATGCAGCCACTACCGCGTCTCGACTTCCTCGACCCGAAGTACACATCCAACGAGGCGTCCATCGCGGTGGCCAAGGCGGAGGAGATGCATCTGATCCGCGCGGAGGTGGCCATGGCGGAGGGACGATGGGCCGAGGGTGCCGGCCACCTGGCCGACGCCATCGAGCTCGCCCGATCCCGGCCGGCCGCCACGTTCAACGAAAACGACCAGCGCTTGAACCGCGATGGGACGCCCCGGCCCCGGCATACCACGATCCTGGTCGCCGCGGACCCGGAATCCGAGCTCCGGGCTGGCCTGGTCCTCGACCGACCGGGCCCGGTCGTGGCGCGGCCCATCTCCGGGACTTCGCTGGACGCGGACAGCGTCCGGACGATCCCGCCAGCGGATCCGGATGCGCTTCTCCACGCCCTCTACCTGGCGCGCCAGGAGATCATGCTGTTGGAAGGGCGCCGCATGGCGGACCTGGGGATCCGGCTCCCGATGATGCTGAGGGAGATCGAGACCAATCCGAACATCGGGTTCGGCGACCCTGGCACCCAGGTCCACATCCCGGCGTGGATCCCGCCGGACGACCAGATGAACCTGTTCACCCCAGCCTCGCCGTACCCGCCGGGTACGGCCCCGGCCGACCCGACCGCCCCGTCGACGGTCGAGGTGGTGATCATGCACGACCTGAACCGGATCCTGGTCCAGAACCGGCAAGCGGCGCTGCCGCTCTTCTGAGTCCCTCGGACCTCCGTGCCGTCGGAGGAGTGGGCGACGGCCGCCCGCTCCTTCGCGCCGGCCCGTGCCGGCCCCGATCCTCAGAACGTGCTGAGCCGGCCCCGGTCCACGTCCCGAAGCAGCCGCTGGATCCGTCGCTCCACGTCGTCGATCTCGCCGCGCGTGAGGCCGAACTGGACGCGGCCATCCTGGATGCGCACCCCGCGGCGCGGGCTCAGGTTGGGGCCTGGCTCGACGGGCTCCAGGTTGTCGTTCACCACCCTGAATTCCGCGACCACACCCAGCTGCTCATCAAGGGCATCACGCGTAATGGTACGCAAGCGCTCGATGGTCGCTGCCGGCAACCGATCGACGTGGAGGGTGCGCCACCGGTCTCCCCGATCGCTCGCACGGCTTCGGAACGCCACATCGTTGTCCACGGCGAACACCCGCGTGTTGGTTCCGTCCATCGAGACGAGGACGTTCCCGTGGTTGCCATCTTTGTGGTCGATGAGGTGGGTCAGAATGTTCGCGTTGGCAAAGTGCTTCGTGTAGGATCGGCCGTGGTCGAAGAAGCGGGGATCGAACGGATCCACCGTGTCCACGGCCAGGTTCTGGACCCAGTAGGAGAGGAGGAACAGGACGGACTGGGTGCCCCGGATTGTGGGCTGATCGACCGCCCGGATCTGGCGGTAATCCTCGATGGGCATGGCCCGCAGCACCGCCGGGGGGACCACGTACTCGGGTTCCTCGAGGAACATCCGCTGGAATTGGAAGGCCGCCAGCTCGTAGCGCGGCTCGTTGTTGAACCCGTGCCCCGGCGGCGCCACCGGCTTCCAGTGCACCTCCATGGGAGGCTGCCCCTCGGGTCCGCCCAGCACGACCCGGCGGCCCCGATCCGTCTCGAGGGGGCGAGACCGGTCCATGCCCAGGATGTCGAGGTGCGGGGCCCGCAGCCTCGCCTCGATCTCGGCGACCGGTAGCAGGATATTGGTGTCGGCCGGCGGCGCCCCCTGGGCTTCCAGCACGCCGGGCGCCGCAATGCCGGCCAAGAAAGCCGCGAGTGCCAGGGAGACTCCGCGTGCCCTCCGGCCATCGGGGTACGGCGCAGGCGCGCGATCAGCGACCATCGGGTCCTCCGGGGATCAGGGGGTAACAGCTGTCCGCGTTGCGGACGGGCCAAAGGTTGGGGTGCATCGGTGCGACGGGCAAGGATTTTCGGGGCGCTAGCCGCCGGACTTCTGGCTACATCGGTGAGCCAGAAGATACGTCCATGCCAGCCCGCGGCCAAGCATGTCGGGCGCGCTGCGGATTGACAGCGCCGAGCCGGGAAGGCACACTTCCTCAGGGCGTGGCAGCGGCGCTGGCCGGCCGGCGTGCCCTGAAGAACCGCAGCAGGAGGACCTCCATGACTCGCTCCGCCGTTGTCGCAGTGGTTGTCGGACTGGCCGTGACCCTGGGGGCGTGCGCATCCACCGGTGAGGGCGAATCGGAGCGTTCGCCCCGCGCCCAGCAGGACGTCCTCACCCAACAGCAGATCCAGGTCGGCGGGTACCAGAACGCCTACGACGCCGTCCGGTCCATGCGCCCGGCCTGGCTGCGGGAGCGCCCGGGCAGCATCACGAACCCGGAGGGCGCCGAGGTGGCGGTGTACGTGGACGGCGCACGCATGAGCGGCGGCGTCGAGACGCTCCGGCAGATTCGGGCCGATGCCGTGGCGCGGATGCATTACATGACGCCCGCCGATGCGACCACCCGATACGGCACCGGTCACATGGGCGGTGCCATCCTGATCACGACCCGGCGGCGCTGAGCGCTCGCTCAGGATCAAACCAGCAGCGACCGAGGCGAGCATGGCAGCGGATTCTGGCGCGGACGAGATCCGTTCGGCGGACGTGGACCTTGACCGCGACCTCTTCCTTCGTCAGCTACTGCGCGAGCTGGCCGGCACACTCCAGGACGTGGTCGGCCTCGATCACGCTTCGGGGTTCGTGAGCGTCGTCGGCCAGAACATGGGCCGCGGGATGGACGCCGATTACCGTGGTGCCCTTGGCCTCGAGCGGTTTACGCGGACCCAGGTCGCGGAAGTGCTGGTGGATCTGAAGCGCCGGATCCAGGGCGACTTCTTCGTCATCGACGAGGACGAGGACCGTATCGTTCTGGGCAATCGGGCGTGCCCCTTCGGTGAGAAGGTCCTGGGCCGTCCTGCCCTTTGCATGATGACGTCCAACGTCTTCGGCTCGATCACCGCCGACAACCTGGGATACGCGAAGGTCGAGCTCCAGGAGACCATCGCGCAGGGCGATGCCGGCTGCCGGGTGGTGATCCATCTGCGGCCGGGCGACGACGCGGACCGGGCTCCCGGACGCGAGTACTTCCCACGGCCCACCGCGACTTGAACCCTACCGAGTTCGCTCGCTTCACGCGGACGCTGTCGGAGCCCCACCTCCTCGTGGACGCCGCCGGTGTCGTGCAGGCCGGGAACCTGGCCGCGGCGCAGCTCTTCGGGATCCCGTTGGATCGGCTGTCCGGCATATCGTTGCTGTCGCTCGTACGCGACCCCGGACCGGATGTACTTACCTACCTGGCGACCGCGGCCGCCAGCGGCCAGATGGTTCCGGGTCGGCTTGCCATGTGCGGCCGTGGCGACCGCGAGGCTCGCTCGTTCCCCGTGGGCGCCGGCGCGGTCCGGCCGGCAGGCGGAGCGGAGCCGGTGCTCGTCCTGCTGAGGATCGACATCTCGGACCAGGGCAACCCGTTCCTGTTGCTTACGCGCAAGATCGAGGAGCTCAGCGCCGAGATTCGCCGCCGCATGGCCCTGGAGGAGGAACGGAGCCGGCTGCTGAAGTCGGAGCAGGAAGCCCGCGCGCAGGCGGAAGAAGCAAGTCGCCTGAAGGACGACTTCCTGGCGACGCTCTCCCACGAGCTTCGCACGCCGCTCAACGCCATCCTGGGCTGGGCCAGCATCCTCCAGGATGGGGCCGTCGGGCCTGAGAAGCAATCGCTGGCGTTGCGAACCATCGAGCGAGCGGCGCGGGCACAGGCGCAGCTCGTGGATGACCTGCTGGATTTCGCCAGGATCATCGGGGGGCAGGTCCGTATGGACATACAGACCGTCAACATCGCAGAGGTCGTGGAGGCGGCCGTCGAGACGGTGCGCCCGACCGCGGATGCCAAGGAGCTGCGGCTCGACGTCGTCGTCGATCCCCGGGCCGGGCCGGTCAGCGGGGACCCGGCCCGGCTCCAGCAGGTGGTCTGGAACCTCCTGACCAATGCCATCAAGTTCTCCAGCCGCGGCGGTCGCGTCCAGGTTCGCGTGGAGCGGGTGAACTCCCACATCGAGCTCGTCGTCTCGGACCACGGTGAAGGGATCCCGGCCTCCTTTCTGCCCCACGTTTTCGATCGGTTCCGGCAGGCGGACTCGTCCCGCTCTCGCGCCCACGGCGGCGTCGGCCTCGGACTGTCGATCGCGAGACACCTGGTCGAAGCCCATGCCGGCGTGATCCACGCCGCCAGCGATGGACCCGGGCAGGGCGCCACCTTCACCGTCATGCTCCCTCTCTTCGTCTACGAGCGACCCCCCGCTATCGTCAGCCGCTCCCACCCGGCGGCGGACGATGTTGCCATTGGGAAGGACGCCCTGACTCCGAACGCGCTGGAGGCCATGGAGATCCTCGTCGTCGAGGACCACGAGGACTCCCGCCTGATCCTGGCCACGCTTCTGGAGCAGCGAGACGCCCGGGTCCACCTGGCTTCGTCCGCGGCCGAAGCCCGCGCGCTGATCGAGAAGCAGCTTCCCGATGTGATCCTGGCCGACATCGAGCTCCCGGGTGAGGACGGCTACACCTTCCTACGGAAGCTGCGAGAGCTGTCGCCCGATGCCGGCGGTGCGGTCCCGGCGATCGCGGTCACGGCGTTCTCCCGACGGGTCGACCGGGTCCGCGCGTTCGAGGCCGGGTTCCAGATGCACATGCCGAAGCCGGTGGACCCGGTGGAGCTGGTGGCCACGATCCGCGCGATCGTCCGACGCGACAGAGATTGAATCGACACCGGGGGTAAACGGATCTGTCCTTCCACATCCAGGCAGCCGGCCTCGGTTACGACGTCCGCGACGCGACGGCGAACAGGCTCGCACCACGAGGGACCGGCTTACGCTGATGGACTCCCGGCGACCCGGAGTGGCGCGCCCAGCGGCCGCTACGCGGCGAGGGGGAACAACACGGGCACGAACACGACGACGAGCACCAGGACCAGGACCGTGAGCGGAACCCCGAGGCGCAGGTAGTCGACGTAGCGGTACCCACCGGGGCCCATGACAAGGACGTTGGCCGGGTGGGCCACGGGGCTGGACAGGCTGGCCGCGGACAGGGCCACCCCCATGAGGAGCGCGTGCGGTGAGAGCCCCAGGTCGACCGCCGTGGTCAGCGCGATGGGCGCCATCAGCACCACCACGGCCGCCGCGGGGATCATCTGGGCGCCGAGGGCGGTGATCACGCAGAGGCCCGCCAGGACCCCTCGCGGTCCGAGCCCTGCGACCGCGCCCAGCACACCGTCGGTGATCAACCGCGCCCCGCCCGACTGGTCCAGAGCCGTGCCCAGCGGCAGCATCCCGGCGATCAGGATGATGGCGGGCCACTCCACCGCGCGGTACGCCTCCTCCGGCTCGAGGCACCGCGTCAGCACCATGGCGACGGCGCCGAACACCACGGCGACGGCGATGGATACGAAGCCCAGGAGGACGGGGACGAGGACGGCGGCGAGCACGGCCAGGGATACGGGGGCCTTCGCGGTCCGGGGTGCCTCCTGCACGGCCTGAGTGAGGACGAGGAAATCGGGCTCGTGGGCCAACCTCTTCAGCTTGTCCCGGGCTCCGAAGACCAGCAACGCGTCACCGAAGCGGAGCGTCATGTCCCTCAGACCCGACCGGTAGGCCCGCTCGCCGCGCCAGATCGCCAGTACGTTGAGGCCGTACTTGTCGCGGAACCCGATCTCGCGGGGGGTCCTGCCCACCAACGTCGAGCGGGGCGCCAGCGCCACCTCCATCAGGCCCACCCGCTCCGATTCGAGAAGGGAGAGCGGGGGCGGCGCGTCACGGTCGATCTCCAGGCGCTGAAGCCCCCGCAGGACGGCCAGGTCGGCGGGGTGCGCCTTGATCAACAGGGTGTCCCCGGCCCGGAAGACCTCGTCCGGGGCCGGGACCAGATTGGTCTGACCGTCGCGGACGATCGCGACGACGGTGAGGCCGGCCGCGTCGCCGATCCGCATTCGGGCCAGGCTCTGCCCGACAAGAAGTGACTCGGACGTCACGCTGAGCCGGATCAACCGCTCCTCCAGTAGGAAGCGTTCCTCGGCCTCCTGTGGGGAGAGCGATCGGACGTCCTGGAACGAGCCGGACCCGCCGATCTCCTCGAGGCGGGTCAGGGGGCCCTGGAGGAGGAGCACGTCGTTCGGCTCGAGCGCGATACGCTCCAGGTGGGTTCGGCGGACCGCGTCCTTCCGGAGGATCGCCAGGACGATGACGCCGAAGCGCTGCCGGAACTTGAGCTGGAGCAACGTGCTGCCGATCAGGTCCGAGTCGGCGGCGATGGGCGCCTCGGCGAGCCCGATGTCGGACGATACGAGGTGAGCGCCCGCCGGGCCTTCTTCCTCGAACTGGAGGTGCCTGCGGTTGCGAAGCTCCATGAGCAGGTCCGGGCGGCCCTGCACGACCAACCGGTCCTCCGCCCGCAGGACCGTGTCCGGGGATGGGGCAAGGGACGTCTGGCCTTCGCGCAGCACCGCCATCACGTGGAGTCCCAGGGCGGAGCCGAGCCGGCTCTCGGCCAGGACCTTTCCGGCGAGGGTGGAGCGCGAGGGGATGCGGAGGGTGAAGATCCGGTCGTCCAGGTGGAACGTCTTCACCAGCTGGTCGGTGCTCCCGGCCTCGCCTCGCGGATCACGGCTCGGCAGGAGGCGAGTGCCAACGAGCGCCACGAACGCCACACCCATGAGCAGGATCAGTACCCCGGGCGGGGTGAAGTCCAGAAGCCGAAACGGGGCCAGCCCACGCTCGCTCAGCGCTTCGCTCGCGAGGATGTTGGGGGGCGTGCCGATGAGCGTCGTCAGACCGCCCATGAGAGAGCCCAGCGCGAGCGGCATGAGGAGCTTGGACGGAGGGATTCGGGCTCGCCGCGAAATATCCATCACCACCGGGAGCAGCATGGCGGCCACGCCGATGTTGTTCATGACCCCGGACAGCGCACCGGCCGTCAGCATGATCGCCACGACGAGCGGCACCTCCCGCTCGCCCGCCACCCGCAGCAGCTGCCGGCCCAGGATCCCCGCCACGCCGGTGCGCGCCAGCGCCGCGCTGATCACGAACATCCCGCCCACCGTGATCACCGCGGGGCTGCTGAACCCGGCAAATGCCTGGGCGGGCGTCAGGATCCCCGTGATGGCGAGCACCACGACGACCAGCAGCGCCGTCACGTCCATCCTGAGCCAGCCCGTTACGAAGAGGGCGACCGCGACCAGCAGGATTGCGAAGACCAGCGCGATTTCCAGGCTCATCGCCGGGCCCGGGCGCCGCCTACCGGTCTTCCAGGAGCTGCTTCAGCTTCCTGCTCGACTGGTAGAACGCCTCCAGGTCCATCTCCTGGATGAAGACCAGCCCGCGCGTCGCCCGGATGAGCGCGCTCGGGTTCTCATGGAACCACTCCCGACCCAGGCAGATCTTGATCGTCTGGTACTGTTCCACCTGGATCTTCTGGGCAAGCTCCGAGAACGGACCGTCGTGCTCGTAGCTCGGGAATGACGCGTCCCGCTGCGAGAGGAAGGTGTTCATGAACGCGTTGTGCATCACCGCGAACATGTTCATCGATACCGGGACGTACACGTTGGCCTCGCTGGGATGGAAGCGGTACCACACGTTGCGGTACCCCCAGATGCGGAGGTCATCCCTGCCGATCCCCTCCACGTATCGCTCGATGGCGGCGGTCGTGGCCTGAAGCACCTTGTAGTGGGTGTCCGGCCCGCTCCCCTCCGGATCGAACGCGACGGAGACCACATCGGGCGCGACCTGTTCCAGCAGGCGGAGGATCGGCTCCACGTCCCGCTCCAGCGTGGGCTCCTCCGTGAAGATGTCCCCGGTGTAGAAACCCAGCCGGAGATGGATCACGTTGGCGCAGGCCCAGCCGAAGTATCCCCAGATGCACTCGGCCTCGTACTCCCGGGTCATCCCCTTGAGCTGCTGGATGTCCGCCGGGTCCTTCTTGCCGGGGTATTGTGTCTCGAAGTACTCGCGGAGGTCGGCCAGCTTTCGCCGCAGGGCCGGGGTCTCCGTCACGTCGTACAGCTCGATGAGGTCCCGGATCGTGCGTCGGGCGATGCCCTCGTGGCGCATGTCCCGGCTCCCCGCCGCGACGCCGTCCAGGAACTGCCAGACATCCCGGTTCCGACCCATGTCGTTGTCCGGCCGGAAGTATTCGCCCTGGCTCAGCTCCCTGAACTCGTCCGTCTCGAGGAACGCTTCGCCCCAACGGAGCCGGTTGACCATGAACGGGTTCGTCACGGCGGTGAACCCGCTGGTCAGGCACGCGAAATAATGGGTGTTGCTGGCGTCGCGGATGTGGCGGACGATGTACGGCAGGTAGCCCAGCATGAGGTCGTCATGGTGGGGCTCCGTATGCAGGAACCGGGTCGAGGTGAGCCCCTGCGATCCGCGCTTGATCCGGCGCTCCAGCTCGGTTGCGACCCGGGCGGCCAGCTGATGGTGCGGCTCGGGGCGGCGCTTCAGGATCTCCGCCGTGAACCGGTTCTGCCGGAAGTCCTCCTCGGTCAGGTCCAGGATCCGCGTGCGTTTCTCGACCGCAAGATCCACCACGTAGCGCTCCACGTCCCGGTCGGTGATGCCGGGGCTCTGCTGGAGGAGGTGGAGACGCCGCTCCGTCAGGAGCTTCGCGGCGCCCTGCGTGACGTAGAACCGGGCGTTCGGCAGCACCTGGAGCGCCGTTGCCGGGTAGAGCACGTTCTTCTCGCTCTCGATGGCGAGCCGGACGATCTCGGCTTTCGCTTCACCCGCCGCGATGATCAGAGCGGTGCAGTCCGGGTTGAACGTAATGGTGGCGAGTCCGATGGTGATGACCAGGCGATTGCCGGACACCTCGATCCCGCCCAGGTCTCCCGCCGCGGCGGCCTGCGTCTCGTAGTTCGTCGCCGTCAGGCGCGTGGTCGAGTAGTGGTCGGAGCCGCGAACGTTGAAGCCCACGTGTCCGTCCGGACCGATGCCGCCCAGGAAGAAGCCGATCCCGCCCAGGGCGCGGATTCGATCCTCGTACCTGACGCACCACTGGTCGATCCTCTCGATGACGGCCTTCTGCTTGTGCTCCAGCTCGGTGTTGGCGGACCGGACGCGGAGCGAGAGGTCCACCACGTTGTCCGGCCACACGGACTGGAGCGTATCACCTGGGTCCAGCCCGATCTCCGAACAATCGATCAGCAGCGCCCTGGCCGGGTCCAGCCCGAATCCCTCGATGTAGTACTTGTTCGTGTAGTAGTAGAAGCTGTTGTGCTGGCGCGGGTCTATGGGATAGAACTCGTCGATCTGGACGAAGTGCAGGCTGCGCAGGTCCGGCACCACGCCCGGGTCGATTCCCGCGGCCTCCAGCAGTGACCGGGTCTCCGGCTCGTCCCAGGTCCTGATCAGACGGTAGACCCAGCTGATGAAATGTTCGGGTGTCTTGCCCGTCGGCAGCGAGATGACTCCGCCGGGGTTGTGTTGCACCCATTCGAGGAATCGGAGGGCGGTCAACTTTCCGAGGGCCGGAAAGTTCTCGACCACCAGCGTGCCGATCTTCTCGGTCGGCGGGTAGATGATCCGGAACGGGGACGTGGAAAGCCCGTACTCCTCCACGGGCGTGAGGCTCGGCGGCCGGCTCATGCGTCGGTCCTGTTCGGCGGAGAGTGGCATGGCTGCAAGGATGGGCCGGCGGCCGGAGGCGAGCAAGGTGGGACGTGGTCCGGCGTCGGCTTCTCCCACCGCCGCCGGCTCGCATCACTCCGGTGGCGTGTTGACCGTGGTCTCGGCCCAGTCCGAGCATGCATCGCCGTTGCAGGCGCGGACCCGGTACGCGTATTCGGTTTCGGCCGTGAGGTCGGAATCGTCATACTCGCGGCTCTCTGGACCGAGCGAAGCGACCTCGGTGAACCCGCCGCCGGCGATGGCGCGCGCAACCTGGAAGCCGGTCAGCTCCCCGTTGCTGAAGTCCCACGTCAAGGCCACCTCCGTCGCGGACACGGCTTCGGCGGACAGGTTCGAAGGCGCGGCAGGGGCGACCAGTGCCAGCGTGGTGGCGTTCGCAGGGTCCGACCAGGGCGATGGGTTGCCGGAACCCACGGCGCGGACCCGGAACGTGTACATGGTCTCGGGCGTCAGGCC
>CAYXJH010000018.1:0-1843 GCA_964465415.1 uncultured Gemmatimonadaceae bacterium | reverse complement strand
TGGTCTCGGGCGTCAGGCCGCCGGCCGTGTACGATGTGGCGCTGGCGGCGACCGTGGTCAGCAACGACCCGTTTCGCTCGATCTCGACGCCCGTCGCGGTGCTGCTGTGGTTCGTCCAGGCCAGGTCGATGGACGTGGGCGACGCGGCCGTGGCGCCCAGGCCGGTGGGCGCCGGCATGTGAGTCACGGTGGTCGCCACGTTGGACGGAGTGGAGCAGGCGCCGCCGCTGCACGCCCGGACGCGGTAGCTGTACGTTGTCTCCGCATTCAGCCCGCCATCCGTGTGGGACATTGTGTTCGCGGCGAGCGTGATGAGCGGTTGCCAGGCTCCACCGCTCACGGATCGCTCGACCCGGAATTCCTGCTCGGTGGTGCTGTTGTCGGCCCAGGTCAGCGACACCGTGCTGGTCGACGTGGCGTTCGCGGAGAGCCCAGTGGGTGCGGCGGGGACCGCGTCCGTCGTCGCGCTGTCGGTGTTCGACGGCTGGGAGCACTCGTCCGCGCCTCGGCAGGCGCGGACCCGGTACTCGTACATCTGGCCGCCGCTCAGCCCCGTATCGGAATGGGACGTGGCGTTGGCGGCCGCCGTCGTCAGGGTGCTCCACGGCCCGGCCCCACCCTGTCGCCGCTCGATCCGGAAGCCAGTCTCGGTGGTGCTGTTGTCGTTCCAGGCCAGGCCGATCTCCGTGGCCGACACGGCCGTGGCGGTCAGGCCGGACGGTGCGGGGAGGTGGGTCGTCGCGGCGACACCCGCCGTGTACGCCGAGCAGCCCTCGGCGTTGCATGAGCGTACACGGTACGTGTACTCGGTTTCCGGGCTCAGGCCCTCGTCCGTGTGCCCCGTGCTTCCGGCCCCTGGCTGGGCGATGTCGGCGTAGCTGCCTCCCGGCGGCCGCCGCTGAAGCTCGAAGGACGTCGCGGTGAAGACATTGTCGTCCCACGTGACCGCGATGGAGGACGTGGAGAGCGTCGCGGCGCCCAGACCTGTGGGCGGCACGGGCGGCGTGACGGTCGACGCCTCGTTCGAGTAGTCGGAGCACAGCTCTGCGCCGGCGCACGCCTCGACCCGATACGTATACAGGTGGTCCGCGGCCACCTGCTCGTCGGTGAACGTCGTGGTGTTGGCGGGGAGGGTGGTCCGGACCGAGAACGCGCCGCCATTGACGCTACGGTGTACCCGGAACGCGGTCTCGTCCGCGCTGTTGTCCGTCCAGGTCAGGTCGATCCGGGTGGCGGAGACCGTGGTGGCGTTGAGGTTGGACGGCGCGGCGGGCGCCGGGGTCTGGCTCGTGGTGGCCGTCGCTTCTGCCGTGAAGTCCGAACACCCTCCGCCATTACACGCCCGGACGCGGTACGTGTACGCCGTTTCCGGCGCGAGCCCTCCGTCCGAATAGCTGGTGTTGTCGGCCCCGACCAGCGCGATTTGGGTGAAGCTTCCGCCGCCGGCCCTGCGCTCGATCCGGAACCCGGTCTCCGTGGCGCTGTTGTCCGTCCATGAGAGATCGATCCGCGAGTTGCTCCGGGCCGAGGCCTGGAGCCCCGATGGAGCGAGCGGGTAGGTGGTGGCGGCGCGCTCATCGGTGAAGGCGGAGCACCCTCCGGCCGCGCACGCGGCCACCCGGTAGACGTACGTCCCGTCGGGGTCCACGGCCGTGTCCGTATACCCGACCACGTCGGCGCCCACGCTGGTGAGCAGGCTGAACTCCGTCTCACCCGGTGCTCGCCGCTCAATCCGGAACCCCGTCTCGTCGTCGCTGTTGTCGATCCAGGCCAGCTCGATCTCCGCCTCCCCCTGCACGGCCGCCGCCGACAGCCCCGAGGGCGAGGCCGGGACGGGCAGCGC
>CAYXJH010000017.1:0-21764 GCA_964465415.1 uncultured Gemmatimonadaceae bacterium | reverse complement strand
CGCCCGCCCTGTACCTGGCGCTCGCCATGACCGCCAGCTCGACGCTGGTCGTGGTGCGGCTCCTCCAGTCCCGCCAGCAGCTGTTCGAGCCGTTCGGCCGCCTCGTCCTTGGCGTGCTGTTGCTCCAGGACGTGGCGATCATCCTCCTCATCCCGGTCGTGACGCGGCTGCCGGAGGGTGTCCTGTCTGTGGTGGCGGGGCTGGGCGCGGCGGTGGCGCTGGCGGGGACCGCCGTCCTGTTCGCCCGCCTGGGTGGGCCCAGGCTGGCGCTCCGCTTCCGTCATGACGAGGAAGCGCTGCTCCTCGTCATCCTCGGCGTCCTCTTCGCTTTCGTCGGATCGGCCGCGCTGCTCGGGCTGCCGCTCGTCGCCGGCGCGTTTCTGGCCGGCGTCGCGCTCTCGCCGTTCCCAACCGGCCTGATCGTGCGAGGACCGGTCCTGTCCCTCTCGGACTTCTTCCTCGCCGTCTTCTTCACAGCGCTCGGCGGGCTGGTGGCGAGACCCGACCTCATCGCGGTGGCGCACAGCCTGGTCTTCGTCGGCGCGCTCATTGTCGTGACGCCAATCGTCGTCACCGTGGTCGCCGAGCGGGCGGGTCTCTCCACACGCCCCGCCGTCGAGGCGGGGCTGCTGCTGGCGCAGGCGAGCGAGTTCTCCCTGATCGTCGGGCTGTGGGGGTTGATCGAGGGGCATATCACGCCGCAGGTGTTCACGGTGGTGGCGCTGGTCACGGTGATCAGCATGCTGCTCACCCCGTTCCTGGGCACCGACGCGGTGACATGGCGCCTGATGCGGCTCCATCCGTTGAGGCGGATCCCCGACCTCGGCGAGCCCCCCACGGATCACATCCTGCTGCTCGGCTGCGGGGACACGGGGATGCCCCTGCTCGAGACACTCATCGCCGCCGGCCACCATGTGGTGGTGGTGGATGACGACACCGCCATCGTCGACCGGCTCCTGGACGGCGACATCCCGTGCGTCCGGGGCGACGGCTCGGATCCGGACGTCCTCGAGAAGGTCGGCGCGCGCAACGCCAGGATCATCGTGTCCACCATCCGGAGGGCCGGCGACAACGAGTCGGTGCTCCGGTTCGCCGCCGGTGTGCCGACCGTCGTACGCGTGTTCGATGGCGGTGCCGCTGACCGGATCCGCGCGCTGGGGGGGCTGCCGGTCGTCTACGCCGATGCCGGCGCCGAAGAGTTCCTGAGCTGGTTCGACGAGAACGCCGACTCACTCACCCGGGCGTGACGCGGCCGGCCACCGGATGGCGCCGGGATCGCGCCGGCTCACCCCGCGCAGGCGCCGCAGGTCGGGGCTTCCGGGAAGACGAGGAGCCGGTCGAATGGGATCGGCGCGCCGCACTCCGTGCACTCGCCGTATCCCCCGTGCTCCAACCGGGCGAATGCGGCCTGTACCTGACCCAGCTTCACCTGCTCCCGTTCCTGGAGGTTACGCGTCAGGCCCTGGTTCTGGAGAGAATCGATCCGCGACAGTCGACCGACGGTGCTCTGGTCCAGCGTCACAGGCTTCATGGCCTCCTCCGTCGAGCGCATGCTGCGCTCGAGTCGGGTCAGGACGCGGTCCAGCTCCGCCCGTAGCTCCTCGATCTGCCGATCTGTAAGGTGGGACGCCATTCGCGGATGGTAGTCGCAGCCCGGGGCGGCCGCCAGACGCAACCCCTTCACCGGCCGCATCCGGCCCGCCTTCCCTTACCGCCGGGCGGGCGCCATCTTTGGCTCCCCGCCACCCCAATACGAGGTGAAGGTTGAGTCGGACGACACAGATTACGGCGGCGTTCCTGGTGCTGGTCGTGGTGGGGCTGATCGCGCTCCTGTACCGCGAAGCCGTCAGCGGCCCGACGTTCCGGGCCGAGGACTACGATTCGTACGCGGAATGCATCCGGAACATCCCCCGGGAATGGCTGCCCAACAGCCTGGAGCGCCAGGGTGCCGAGACGGCCTGCGTGTTCGTGCACGAGCGGCGCCGCGGGGGCTGACTCTCACCCCGGCGGTCCAGACCCTCACAACGTGCCCGGCCGATCCTTCGCCGGGATCAGGTTCTCGCCGCTCGGCTCCGGCTCGTGCTCGACGCCGGGCACCGGATGTCTGGTCGTCTCCGGTGGGTCCGGCTCCTTCTCCCGGTCCGCGGCCGCGTCTCCGTCCCGACGCTCCTCTTCGCCCCGCCCGGGGTCATCGTGTTCGGCCATCATCCATCTCCTCCCGGGGCCCCCTACGGGTACGTGTATGGCGCTTGCAGCCCGAGCGGGATCCCCAGCATCCAATATGCGATGAGGAAGATCGTCCAGGAAACCAGGAATACGACCGCGTAGGGCATCATCATCGAGATCAGCGTCCCGATGCCTGTGTTCTTGACGTAGCGCTGGGAGAACACCACGACCAGCGGGAAGTACGGCATGAGCGGCGTGATGATGTTCGTGGTGGAGTCACCCACGCGGTACGCGGCCTGGGTCAGCTCCGGCGATATCCCCAGTTGCATGAGCATGGGCACGAAGATGGGGGCCAGCAGCGCCCACTTCGCCGATGCGGAGCCCACCATGAGGTTGACGAATCCGCTCAGCAGGATGATCCCGACGATGGTCACCTCGGCCGGAAGCGCGAGTGCCTCCAGCCCCGACGCGCCGCGCAGCGCCATGAGCGCGCCGATGTTGGAGCGCCCGAACTCCGCGATGAACAGCGCGGCGAAGAAGGAGAGCACCACGTAGTACCCCATGGTGCTCATGGCCTTGCTCATCCCCGTCACGATGTCGCGATGGGACTTGACCGTCCCCGCCACGTAGCCGAAGACCACGCCCGGGATCAGGAACAGGAGGAAGATCAGGGGCACGATCGCCTGCATCAGTGGCGCGTTCCCCGCAGTGATCTCGCCCTCGGGTGAGCGCAGGGAGGATCCGGCGGGCAGCGTGACGAGGAAGAGGATCAGCAGTCCGGCGCCTGCCGCGGCCAGGCTCCAGTTGAGGCCTCGCCGCTCCTGCGCCGTGATGGGCTCGTTCCGGGGGATGTCCTCCAGGTCCCCGTCCACCTCGATCCCCTTGAGCCGCGGCTCCACCACCTTGTCGGTCAGGTACCAGCCCAGCCCGATGATGAGGAAGCTGGACGAAGCGGTGAAGTACCAGTTGGAGAGGGGGTTCACCACGGCCCGCTCCGTGTCCAGCACCGCTACGCCCGCCTGCGTCAGCCCTGCCAGGAGCGGGTCGATGGCGGACGGGATGAAGTTCGCGCTGAACCCGCCGGACACACCCGCGAACGCCGCGGCGATCCCGGCCAGCGGGTGTCGGCCCGCGGCGTAGAAGATCACGGCGCCCAGCGGGATGACCAGCACGTAGCCCGCATCGGCTGCGGTGTGGCTGATGATCGCCACGAAGATGAGCATGGGGGTAAGGAGCGCCGCGGAGGTCACGTTCAGGAGCGCTTTCAGCCCCGCGTTGATGAACCCCGTATGCTCGGCTACGCCGACGCCCAGCATGGCGACCAGCACCACGCCCAGCGGATGGAAGTTGACGAACGTGGTCGTCATCGTCGCCAGGAAGTTGGCGATGTTGTCGCCCGTCAGCTGGTTGTTGATCTGGATGGGCAGCCCTGTCCGGGGGTCGATGTCAGCATATTGGAACGGCGCCATGATCGCCGACAGGACCCAGACCACGATGAGCAGGATCAGGAACAGGATCGCCGGGTCCGGGAGGAGGTTGCCCACGCGCTCGATGAAATTGAGCGCGCGGTTCATCCAGCCTACCGAGCCGCCCTTCCCGGGGTCGACGGTATCGGAATTGTTCGCCACGTTGCCCTCGACAGGTAGGTTTCGCCGGCCACCAACCTGGGTCGTCGCCGGTGGAGCGGCAAGGCCGTTGGGCGAGCCGAGCGGCGGCGCGGAGGCCCGGCCGGGCTAGCGGTCGGCGGACACCGGTGGCCAGACCAGGGTGTCCTGACGCTCCGAGAAATGGAGGATCGGGCCGGTGGCGGGTAGCGGCACGTTCTCCGCCCCGGCGAGCGCCTCCGCCTCCACGTCGCCCTCGGCGGGCTGCAACGGCCAGCGACCGTGGTGGATGTCGCCTCGCAACACCTTCCCGTTGCCCAGGACCGTATACAGCGCGTACCGCTCCGTCAGGAACGCCTCGAGCGAGTGCGGTTCCGGCGGGTGGACCGCGCCCGCCGGGCGGTACCGGGCCGTGAACGGAGCCGAGCCGTCCGGGCGGCGGCTTCGGAACCGGGTCCAGCCATCCGATGACTCCATCCCGATCTCCGCGGAGCGGTAGGGCAGGCGATAGAACGTCCGGGCGCCCGCCACCGCCAGCCGGCTGGCCGCGTCCAGGCTGAAGAAGAAGATGCCCGGCCGTCCGGCGAACCGCACGTACGTCCGCAGGTTCAGCTCGGGGAAGTCGGACGCGCCCGGGATCCGTGGGAGCATCCGTATGCGGAGGCCGTTCAGGCGGAACGGTGTCACGCCGATCCAGGCCGACCCCTCCCGGATGTCCAGGTCCAGCTGCTGGGGCACGAGCCTCCGCAGCGCCTCCGGCTCCACCCTCCAGTGGGCGAACAACAAGCTTTTCCAGCTCTGAAACATCATCCACGGGCCGCCCGGCAGCGGCCAGGGGCGATGCCCCCGGTCCGCCAGGATGCGGCCGGTTCGGCTCACTCCTGGTGCTCCGTGGGGCGAACCAGCAGGACCGGCCCGACCGCGGCCCGCACCACCTTATCGCTCACGCTGCCCAGCACCAGCCGACGGAAACCGCCCCGGCCGTGCGTGGCCATGGCGATGACGTCCCGCCCATCCGGGTCCGCGGTGTCCAGGATCGTGCGCGGCGCGGAGCCATCCACCGCTTCGGCGCCCGCCACTTCCACGCCCCGCGACGATAGGTCCGCCGAGATCGCCCGCACGTACTCCGCCGCCTCTTCCCGCCTGCCTTCGATCTGCTCGTGGTATGCCTGCGCGGCGTGGGGCAGGTACGTGGAGCCAAGGTCGGCCCGCACGTTGACGGCCCGGATCACCAGGATCGGCACGGAGAGCGCCCGTGCCAGCAGCGTCGCCGGTTCCAATACCGCTTCGGACAGGGTGGATCCGTCCAGGGCCACCACCACGCGATGGATGTCCGCGGCGACCGACAGGTCCGGCGCCTCGGCATTCGCGGGCCGCACCAGGAGGACCGGCACCGGCGACTCGCGCGCCACACGGTCCGCAACGCTGCCCAGCCAGGCGCGCTCCATCGGGCCGCGCCCATGCGTCGCCATGACGACCAGGTCCGCGGATTTTTCCTGCACCCGCTCCATGATGGCCTGGTCCGCCCGCCCATCGAGCAGCGTGACCTCCGGGTCCAACGACGCGTCGTCTCGGAGCCGCCGGGCCACATCGTGCAGGTAGGTCGTCCGCTCATCACGCAGACCTTTGAGCATGCCCGTCGTGGTGACTGGTATGGCGCCCAGGGCGTCCGTGTGGGTCGGAACCGTCATGCTGGCTGCTTCCGCTCCGCTGACCGCCGGCGGCGGTACAGGCTCGTGCGCCGAGAAGAGCTCGAGCGCGGCGCCCGACCCACGGACGACCGCCGCCGCCACAGGAAGCGCCGCTTCAGCGAATTTCGATCCGTCCAGCGGGACCACAACACGTGTGAACATCTGCGTCTCTCCGGTTCGACGAAGACTCTTCGGGTACGCCCGATGCAAGATAGGGTGCCAGCGGGACGTCCGCTTGTCGACTCCCGCTCGCCGACGTCGACCCTACCGTTCCAGCGTGAGACGCTGGGCCTGGAAGTCCAGCGTCACCAGGAACTCGCGGAGATAGTTGAGACCTAGCAACCCCTCCACTTCCAGGCCCATGGCCCGGAACTGCTCCAGCTCCAGCGCGCAACTCGTCAGGTCGATGGCCGTCGCGTCTCCGACCCGCAGCGAGTCGACGGCCACCAGCTGGAGCGCGCCGGGTTCCTGGCCGATCCCCATGCCCACACCCATCTGGCCCTGGATCTCGGGCAGGGCGAGTCGTTCTGCCAGTCCCCGGTCGATGCACGTCATGGTCGCCCCCGTGTCCAGCACGAAGCCGAAGGGCCCGTTACCGTTGACGTGGACCGGCACGAGGAGCGCGGCGCCGCCCGGCCCGGCGAGCTCGAACGCTACGCCCGTAGTGTCGACGTTGCCGAGGATCTCCACCCGGTTGGCCGTACGGACATCGGTGTCGCAGCCTGCCAGCAACGCCGCCATGCAGCACGCGCTCACCGTCTTTCTGAAGCCCATCGGGATCTCCGGTCGACCGGGTTCGAAGGGCTCCGCTGTCGTGCAAGGAGCGAGCCCGGCCTGGCCTGCCCCGGCAGCCTGGAGGGGAACTACCGATCAGTGTGTGGCAGGTCCGGAGCCGGATCGGCGGCGTTGGCGTCCGACGGGTTGTCGCTACGGGCATACGTCCAACCCTGGAGGCTGATGCGCTCGGCCTGATCGAACACCCGCTTGAGCACCCCCGATACGCTGCGCAGCTGGTCACCCGCGTCGTTCTGCTCCTCGAGATCGCTCAGCACGACTTCTCGCAGCAGCGCCAGGTCGCGCCGCACGGCATCCGCGCTCCACCCCAGGGCGTGGCGCTGCGCGCCGTGGAGCTCCAGCGTCAGCCTCTGGATGGCGTTCCCGCCCTGGAGGATGGCGGAGACCTCCGGCCCGGCGCTGTCCGCGTGGGCCAGGAGGCTGGCGACGCCGGACAGGTAGTGCGGTATATGGTTCCGCAGCTCCACGTCGGTCGCTTCGCCGGCGCGGGGAACGCCGCCGTCCGCGCGGAGGCGTCGCACGTATTCGTCCGTCATGGGCTTGAGCCGCCTCAGGATGTGGTCCGCGAGGCCGGTCAGGCCATCGGCATCCCGACTGAACAGACGCCGTTCCCTGCGCGTTTCGACCAGCGCCTGCGGTGCCGGCAGCCATAAGGAGAACTGCGATCCCTCACCGGGCATGCTCACGGCGGTGAGGTCGCCGCCCATGAGGCGGGCGAGGCTACGACTTACGGCGAGACCGAGGCCGGTGCCATCCTTCTGGCGGATCAGCGGCGCCGAGTCGCCTTGCACGAACGGCTCGAACACCGCCTCTAGCCTCTCGCTGGGGATGCCATCGCCATCGTCCTCGACGCAGATCCGGACCCACGGGCCCGGGGAGTCACGGAGCAGCTCCGGCCTCACGCGCCCATCGACCCGCTCGCACCGGATCGTGATGGTCCCGTCCTCCTCCGTGAAGCGTACCGCGTTGGTCAGCAGGTTGACCAGGATCTGGCGGGCGCGGATGTCGTCGCCCAGGAAGCGGAGCGGCGTATCCGAATCGGGCTCGCAATCGATCTGGCGCTCGCCCGCGACGGACCTGACCTTCTTGACCGCGGCGTTGACCACGTTGTGCACCAGGTTGACCTGGTTCTGCACAGCGAGCGCGCCGGCCTCGGCCTTCGACATGTCCAGCAGACGGGTGACCAGGTCAAGCAGGTGTCCGCTGCTTTCTTCCACGCGGCCGAGCAGCCGACGCTGCTCGTCGGTCAGGGGGCCGTGCACCCCCATTTCCAGGAGTTGCGTATACCCGAGGATCGCGTTGATCGGCGTGCGCAGCTCGTGACTCATGATGCCCAGGAACTGGCTCTTCGCCGCGCTGGCCCGCTCTGCCGCCTCCCGGGCCCGCTCGGCCAGCCGATATAGCCGCGCGTTGTCGATGGCGATGGCCGCCCGGGCGGCCAGGTCCTCGGCCAGGCCGAGGATCTCCTCACCGTAGCGCGGACCGTCCACGGTGCCCACGAACGTGATGGCGCCCAGAACTTCATCACGGGCCACCAGCGGGACGGTCATGATGGAGCGGATACCCAGGGTCCTGAGCAGCATCAGGTTACGCTCGTTCCGCGCGACACGGCGGAGGAGCTCGTCATCGACATCCGCCACCATGTCGGAGCGCCGGGTCCGCGCAACCGCCGGCACGCCCAGCGGGTCGTCCCGGCTTGGCGGCCAGCCGTCCCGGAGCTCACGGGCCATGGCCTGATGGGCCGGGTCGGGATGGACGACGGCCACCCGGCGGATGTCGCCGTCCTCCTCGACGACATCCACGACACACCACGCCCCGAGGTGCGGCAGCGCGAGCATGGCCACCGTCTCCAGCACCGTCTCGTAGTCGAGGGAATCGGCGAGCAGGCGGCTGGCGTCCGCCAGAAACGACGCATCCCGCTGGTCGAAATGGCGGCGCGCCTGACCGCTCCGCCGGTCCGCGCCCCGATTTTCGGCCCGGCTGGCTGTCCCGTCCTGTTTGTTCATCTCGTGCCCTGCATGCGAGGTGTTCAACCCACGTCAATTCACCCCTTATGAGCACGAACGGTGCCGCTGCGCGCGGGTGCGAAAAACGTTGGCGCAGTAAGCGCATCCGGCGTCCCGGGCCGGTCAGACGCCGAGTGCCTCCGCCGCGGCTTCGAAGTCCTCGGGTCGTACGTAGATGATGTAGCCGAAGCTGCCGTGGCCGCCGCTCACGCCGGTGGACATGTACACGTTGATGCCGGCCTCGTACAGCCGCTCGTGGATCCCTACGACGGCGCCCGGTACATCGTCGCCCTTCACCAGGAACGCCGGGTGGGGCCCGTCCAGCTCGAACCCGCCGCGCCGCGCCTCCTCCTTTAGCCGCGGCGCGTCCTCGGGGAACATCGTCAGCTGCGTCTGGTGCAGCCCCACGGGCATGGCGGTGAACGCCTGGAGGCCGACCCCCATCTCGCGCAGGCTCGACAGGAATTTCAGCGCCTCGCCGGGGCGGTCCCTCACCGTCGTGTAGAAGTAGTCGGTTCGCTGGATCGTGTGAGCCATGGCCGTATCTCTCCGTGCACGAGGAAGGCAGGCCGGATCCGTGGGATGTACAGGGGCGGTGGTGAATATAGGCGCCGTCGACCCGGGCGACGAGGCCGCGCCGCGGGCGGAGCTGCGGCGCGGTCAGGTCCCGATGATACGGACGAGCCCTTCCTGGGCGACGGACGCCACCAGCACGCCGTCCCGGGTGTAGAACGCTCCCCGCGCGAAACCCCGGGCGCCGGCGGTAGCGGGGCTCTCGGTGGCGAACAGCAGCCACTCGTCGACGTTGACGGGGCGGTGGTACCAGATGGCGTGATCCAGCGACGCGACCATGACGCGATCATTGCGGAACGTGATGCCATGGGGCTGGAGCGCGGAGCCGATGAGGCCGTAGTCGGAGGCGTAGGCGAGGATGGCGCGGTGGTGGAGCGGCTCGGCCACACGGCCGAGGGCGCGGATCCACACATACCGGACGGGTGGCCTGGGGGTGGGCTCGAAGGGGTCGACGGGGTCTACCGGACGGATGTCGAGGGGGCGGTCCTGGGTCAGGATGGCGCGCAGGTGCTCCGGGATGCGGTCGCTCATGTCCCTGAGCAGATCCACTTCGGGTGTGAGGTCGTCGGGGCCTGGCACGTCCGGCATCGGCGTCTGGTGCTCCACGCCGTCCTCGTGCTTGTGGAAGGACGCGGACATGTTGAAGATCGCCCGCCCGTGCTGGATCCCCGTGACGCGCCGCGTCGCGAAGCTGCCGCCGTCGCGGAGCCGGTCCACGAAGTAGACGACGGGAGCCTGGAGGTCGCCCGGCAGGATGAAGTAGCCGTGCATGGAATGGATCGGGCGATCCTCCTCGACGGTCCGACTGGCGGCGACGACCGACTGGGCCAGGACCTGCCCGCCGTAGATGCGGCCGGTCCCGATGTCCCGGTTCCGCCCCCGATAGATGTTGTGCTCCAGGGGCTCGAGCTCGAGCAGCTCGGAGAGGTCGTAATCGGCGGGCTGGGTCACCATTTCCTCGCGTGTGGGGTCCATCCTGGCCGCGCCGTTCGCGCCACGACAGGATGGGTGAGGGAACCGCCCCTTGGCAAACCGCTCGCCACGGCTTGTTCCCGACTCCACGACTGCTTACCATCACGCGGCCGGGCCGGGTCGGGCCGGGTCGGGCCCGGCCGGCGACGGTTTGGCCGCGACTCGCGGCATTGCAGGCAAGACCTCGAGGGACGCAATGGCCCACATACCCGACGGATTCCTCAGCGCGCCCGTCCTGGCGGGGGCGGCGCTCCTGAGCGCGAGCGCCCTCGCGGTCGCCACCCGCAGGTCGGCGCGGACGCTCGGCGATCGTCAGGCCCCGCTGCTGGGCGCGGCGACCGCCTTCGTCTTCGCGGCCCAGATGTTCAATTTCCCGCTGGGCGCGGGCACAAGCGCGCATCTGCTTGGCGGCGTGCTGGTGGCCGTGCTTGCGGGGCCGTGGGCGGCCATGCTGGCCCTTTTCTCGGTGGTCCTCATCCAGGCGCTCCTCTTCCAGGACGGCGGGATCGCCGCGCTGGGTGCCAATACCCTGAACCTGGCGGTGATCGGCGCGGGTGGCGGTTGGCTGGCCTACCGCTGGCTGGTGGTGCTGTTCGGCGAAGGCCAAAGGCGACGGCTGGCGGCCGCGGGCGTGGCCGGGTTCGCGTCGGCGCTGACCACGGGTGTGGCGGCCGGGCTACAGCTGGGCCTGTCCGGGATGGTGTCCGTCCGAACCGGCATCCTGGTGGTCGGCGGGGCGCACCTGCTGGTAGGGGTGGCCGAAGCGGTGCTGACCGTGGGGATCCTGGCGGTGGTGCTTCGGGCCCGGCCGGACCTGGTACGCGGCGAGATGCCCGCGTCCCGAACGCGGCGCATCTCCGTGATGGTCGGGACGGCCGTGGCCGTGGCCGTCGGCGCCGCGGCGTTCGGCTCGGAGATGCCCGACGCATTGGAGGCGGCCGTCGCCCGGTTGGGACTGGGTGAAGGGGTGGCGCTGTTCGGCGCGCCCATCCCGGACTACGAGGCGCCCCTGGGGGGTGCGTGGCTCGCCGGGCTGGTGGGCGTGGCGGTCGTTTTCGCCATAGGGTGGATCGTGTTCCGGATCACGGCGCGGGTCCGCCGACCGGCGTGAGCTTCCATCACCTCGATCTGTACGCCGGCATCGATTCGCCCATCACCCGGCGCGCACCCGAGGTCCGGCTCATCTCGGTCGTCCTGCTTGCCGTGGCGGTTGCCCTGCTGCCCCTCGGTGCCTGGCCACAGATCGCCGCCATGGCCGCGATCGTCGTCGGGCTCGCGGCGATCGCACGGATCCGGCCTCGCGACTTCCTTCGCCGCCTGGCGCCCCCGCTCGGTTTCGTCCTCCTGGTATCGGTGGCGATTCTATTCCTGGCGCCGGGCGACGCCCTGGCCCGGATCGGGCCGGTGCAGATCACGGATGCCGGGCTCCTGCGTTTCGGCTCGGGCCTGGGTCGAGCGACCGTGGCCCTGGGCGCCGCGGTGATCCTTGTGAGCACCACCCGCTTCACCGAGCTGGTCGAGGCGTTGCGGTCTCTGCGCATGCCCGAGGTCGTCACTACGTCCCTCGGCCTCGCATATCGGTTCCTCTACACGCTCACCGACGAGGTCGAGCGGATCCGGCGGGCGGCCCGGAGCAGGAACGCGGCGCGGGGACGTGCCTCGCGCCGTCGTCTCCTGGTGCGGATTACCGCCGCGGTGCTACATCGGACCTTCGAGCGGAGCGAGCGGGTCTACCAGGCGATGCTGGCGCGCGGCTACACGGGCCGTGTGCCCGCCTTGCATCCCCCGGCCCGCGCGGGTCGGCCCAGGCTCGAGGTGGGGGTCATGGCGCTGGTGCTAGGCGCGATCCTGGCCAGCGCGTGGCTGTGACGCCGGGCGTCCGTGCGGCTGGCCCGGTCCTGGATGTGGAGGACCTCCGGTTCAGTTATCCCGGCACGGGTGAGGTCCTGCGTGGGGTGACGTTCCGGGTCGGGGCGGGAGAGCGGGTGGCGGTGCTGGGCGCCAACGGCGCCGGCAAGAGCACGCTCCTCCTGCATTGCAACGGCCTGCTCATGCCCGCGGCTGGCCGTGTCGCGGTCGACGGGGTCGCCATCACGGACGAGTCCATTCGCGACGTCCGGCGCCGGGTCGGCCTGGTATTCCAGGACCCGGACGACCAGCTGTTCCTCCCGACGCTCCTGGAGGACGTGGCGTTCGGACCGCTCAACGGCGGGCTCGGCGCGGACGCCGCGGAGAAGCGGGCGCGAGCCCAGCTGGCCGCACTCGGCCTGGAAGGGATGGCGGGGCGGGCGGCCCACCACCTGAGCGGTGGCGAGAAGCGACTGGCCGCGCTGGCGACGGTCCTGGTGTCCAGGCCGTCGGTCCTGGTCCTGGACGAGCCCACCGCCGGACTGGACGCCAGGTCCCGGCGCCGGGTGGTGGACCTGTTACGTGATCGGGACGAGACCCTGCTGCTGGCCACCCACGACCTGGAGGTCGCCGCCGCGCTCTGCCGCCGGGCCATTGTGCTGACCACCGGCCGCGTGTCGGCCGACGCTTCGATGGGACACCTGCTGGAGGACGTGCCGTTCCTGCGGGCGAACGGCCTGATCGACCCACTGGACGCGGAACGCTGACAGGTGGCCGGTCAGGCGTCGCGGGTGGGTTCGCCTCGCTCGACGGTCACCTTCTCCATCCGGACCTCACGGACGGGGCGGTCACCCCGCCCGGTCTCGACGCCCCCGATCCCTTCCACCACGTCCATGCCGTCGATCACCCGGCCGAAGACGGCGTGCCGGTCATCGAGCCAAGGCGTCGCGGCCAGCGTGATGAAGAACTGTGAGCCGCCGGTGCCGGGCCCGGCGTTGGCCATGGAGAGCACGCCCTTGGCGTCGTGGCGGAGCTCCGGGTGGAACTCGTCGGGGATCGTGTAGCCAGGGCCGCCCCTGCCGGTCCCGTCCGGGTCCCCACCCTGGATCATGAACCCCTGGATGACCCGATGGAAAACCACGCCATCGTAGAACCCCGATTCGGCCAGCTTGATGAAGTTGCCCGCCGTACGGGGCGCACGTCCCTCGAAGAGCTCGATGCGGAAGCTGCCTTGATTCGTTTCGACCGTTGCCGTCGGATTGGCCATGGGCCTCTCGCTGTTCTGGGTCCGTATGCTCTACGCGCGGAGCGGATCGCCGTGGTCCAGCAGGTGGAGCGACAGGTGCTCCAGGAGCAGGCGACGCGTGCGCTCCGCCACCTCGTCCACAGACACCTCCGGCACGTGCTCGAACCGCTTCTGCACGCTCTGCCGCAGCTCATCGAGCGACGGCATCTGGGGGAGATGCACAGAGTCAAGACGCTCCGCAAGGTAGGCACGCGCGTCCTCCGCCCGGGAGCGCGCCTCCTCCGTCCTCGCCCGTGCCCCCTCCGCCAGCTGGGCCCGCGCCTCACCCGCACGGGTCCGCGCGTCCTCGGCCCGGGCGGATAGCTCCGTCCGGATCTCGGCCAGCCCCGGGACCTGGTCCCAGGCCGCCCGTACCTGCGCGGCCATCCGCTCCACGGGGAAGGTGGCCACCAGTTGGTGCGCCACCTGATCGACGGTCCGGCGTCCGAGCCGACGCTCGTTGTTCACCACCTCCGCCGGTGGCGCCCGCAGGTCCCACACGATCCGGAGCCACGAAAGCACCTTCAGCACGTAGTAGGTCGGGTCGAACTCGTACCAGCGGAAGCCCTGGCGCGTGGAGCTCTGATACACGTGGTGGTTGTTGTGCCAGCCCTCGCCCATGGTGATGATCGAGAGCCACCAGTTGTTCCGGGAGTCGTCCCCCGTCACGTACCGCTGCTTGCCGTGGACGTGGGCCAGCGAGTTGATGGAGAAGCTGCCGTGGTACAGGAGCACGGTGCTCCAGACGAACCCCACCACCAGCCCGGACCAGCCGGCCAGCAAGAAGCACAGCGCGCCCAGGATAATGCCCGGCACGTGGTGGTACCGGTTCAGCCAGCGGAGCTCCGGGTACGCCATCAGGTCCTGCACCGTGGAGTAGTCGGGCGTGTCATCGCGGTCCGAGAAGATCCATCCCACGTGGGAGTAAAGGAAGCTGCGGTGCACCGGCGAGTGGACGTCCAGCTCCGTGTCCGAATGCTTGTGATGGTGCCGGTGGATGGCCGCCCACCAGATGATCCCTCGCTGGAGCGACGTCTGGGCCAGGAACGCCAGGACGAACTGGAACGACCGGCTGGTCTTGAACGAGCGGTGCGAGAAGAACCGGTGGTACCCCGCCGTGACGGCCCACATCCTGAACCAGTACAGGAAGATGCAGAGGAGAATCGCCTGCATGGTGATCCCGGTCCAGATCGCGGCGAACGCCGACAGGTGGACCAGGGTGAAGGGGATGGCCGACGGGTAGATGATGTCGTCGTGAAACTCTTCGGCTGCCGGCGTGGAGGCCGCGGTCGTGATTTCGTTCATTGCGTGCTCGTCCTCGGATCGTGCGGGTGCCCGGACCCGGGTGTGTCGCAGAAACCGCGCCGCCCGACGTCCAGCCTCTGCAACCCTTCACTCAATGGCATGTTCAGCCAGGCGATGGAGGCGCAAGGCGGTCACCCGCCGCCGTTGCGGCGGCGCCGGACGTAATCGGACACGTGGTCTCCGTACCGCGCGACGAAGTCCGCCAGATGGTCCTCGCCCCGGACCTGTCCCCGGCACGCGGACGTGCCGCAGCCACATTCGAACGATGGCATGGCCTCGTTGAAGAATGTCGCGTAGTCGAGGGTGATCTCATCGCCGGGCCCGATATCGAAGCGGGCGACCACATCGAGCCCGTCCAACCAGGCGTTCGGCTCGCAGGAATGGTTGATGGGCCGCCATTCCTCCGGATCGCGGTTCCAGGTCACCCACACCTCATCGGTCAGCGGCCAGGCGTAGCGGCGGAACCACGTCACGTCCGGCTCCGTCCACTGCCGGTCCACGTGGGCCCGGGTGACCAGCGTATGGGCCGTCTCCTCGAAGACCACGATCCGGTCGCCTCGCCGGATGGCCCGCGTGGCGAAGTGACCGTAGCCCCCATTCCCGTCCGAGCGGATCTCGTACGCCTGGGCGTCACGCCGCGGCCGACATTCCGCCGCGGCGAGAATGTGCCGGGTGAAACCGGTGTGGCCGACCGGATCGTGGAGGAGGCAGAGGTCCGCGCTGCCAGGGTCGCTGGCCGGATAGTACACGCCGCAGTTCGGGTTGATCTCCAGCATGAACAGGCGACCGTCCCGATCGATGCGGAGGTCGCAGCGGCCGTACCCCGTGCCCTGCAGCCCGGCGAACATCCGGACGGAGACATCCCGCAACCTCGCGTCCAGTTCGGCGTCCTTCACGGGGCCCGCCCGCAGCCCGTGGTAATCGAACCATTTCAGGTGGTAGTGTTTGAAACTCTCGCCTTGCGGGAAGTGGTACAGCACGGGCTGGTAGGTGATGGGCGATTCGGGATCCGCCGCGTTTTCCGACACCAGGACCGTCGCCTCCTCGCCTTCGATGAACTCCTCGATCAAGGCGGCGCCGTAGCTCGCACGCATCTCGGTGGCCCGCTCGCGCAGTGCCGCCACGCCGGTCACCCGGGATTCGCGCGTGAGGCCGATGCTGCTGTAGCTGGCCGGGTGTTTCACGATGAGCGGGAACCGCAGCGTGTCCGCTGCCCGCTCCAGGTCCAGGTCGTCACGAGCGATCACGTACGCGGGCGCGTCGATCCCCCACGCGGCGCAAACGCGCTTCATCGCCTCCCGGGACGGATCGAAGAACCTCGAATCCGCGCCGGTGAACGGCACATCCAGCCGCTCCAGCGCCTGCACCACCTCGATCCCCGGTGCGTCGCTGTCCCACGAGCCGTCGCAGAAATTGAAGAAGAGGTCGTACCCCTCCTGCGCGAGCTTCACCAGGCTGTGAACCGCGGTGGCCTTCTCGAGTTGGACCTCGTCCCATTGGGCCTCCGGGACGAATGGGCGCGGGTCGCACGGCACCGGCTCCTGCGGGTGCGGCGCATCCAGGTCACGGTCGTCGTAGGTGAGGATGCAGATACGCATGAGCGGGTAGTAGACGGTCCGGGCTCGGTGCCGTCAAGACTGGCCGGCGGTGCCACCGGTCTGGCGGCCGCTGTCGGCAGGACCGTCGGCCTCCACGTCCGCGCCGTTCTCGATCAGGACCTGCCGTAGGATGGAACGATGGCAGCGGTCTTCCCGCTCGCAATAGCAGCCCACCGAGAACTCGGTCCGGTGAGACAGTGCGGCCAGGAGCGCCAGGCTGTGCCGGGCGTCCGGCGAGGTCAGCTCCGCGCGGTATTTCCGCGCAAAGGCGGCCCATTGCGCTGGCGAATCCGCCGCCTGCCCGAGTTTCAGCGTCTCGACGCTGGGGGCCAGGTTGGGGAACCACACGTCGTACCAGTTCCCACTGGCGTGCTCCGTCTTCGGGACGCCCCTCGGCGGACGGCGAACCGTGCCGATCCGCACCCCTTCACCGGGCAGGCGCTCCGAGCCGAGGCGAACGATCCTTATGGACACATCAGGCTGCCCCGGCCGCGGTGTTGATGTCCGCCACCTCGAGGATGCGTTCAGGATAACCTTTCGCCGCGACGGTGATCATGGCCTGCCCTACGTTCTCGGCCGTGGTCACGTGCCCGGGCGCCAGGCGCTTGAGCAACGGGTAGAGCGGCCCCGCCACGGCGTACGCCAGCCGGTAGAGCCGCGTCTTGGACCGGACGCCCGGCCGGGGCCGGATGAACCCGGGGCGGAACATGTAGGCGCGGAGCGGCAGCGCTAGCAACGCGTTCTCGGTGTGCCCCTTCACCCGGGCCCACATGATGCGCCCTGCTTCCGAGCTGTCCGTGCCCTGGCCGGAGACGTAGCAGAACACGGCGTTCGGTCGTACCGCGGCGAGCGCCCGGGCGGCGGCCAGCGTCAGCTCGAACGTCTGACGATGGTAGTCGGCCTCGCTCATACCGACCGCCGAGACGCCAATGCAGAAGAAGCAGGCGTCCGTGGCTCGGAGGTCCGCCGTGAGGTCCGAGTAGTCGAAGAACCGTGTGCGCCGAATGACCCGGAGCTTGGGGTGCGACCGGTCCAGCGGGGACCGCACCACTGCCGTGACGCCGGCGACCCGGTCGTCGCCCAGGCACTCGTGCAGTACGCCTTCCCCGACCATCCCGGTCGCGCCGAAGATGAGGATGTTCATGGGCCGGCGCGCTCACTCACCGACCGTCGTGCCATCGCTCCATGTGCTCGGCATGGGTGCGCAGGTACGCCCCCTCCCTGTAATGCGCGTCGTAGAAGTCCGTATCCAGGTGCTGCACCTGTACGAAGCCGGGCAACATGATGGTGGTGCGGATGCCCGGGAACTTGCCATGCTTCTCGTAGATGTAGCGTGCCGTCTCGGCCAGGCAATCCACGAACTCGTCGCTGTATGGCGCGACGGTTCGCTTGACGCCGGCGCTGTCCCGCCAGGGCCCTGGCGCGTCGGGATCGTAGGACCCGCTGGTGCCGAACTTCCGCTCGACGAACGTTTCCACCGCGGCGCGCATGTCCGGGTAGTTGGGGGGGCACAGGGCCTCGTAGACGCCATCGAGGCCCACCGCGTTGGGCGTCACCCAGCGATCGTCCTCGACGAATCGGAAGCCGAGGCCGGTGACGCCGCTGCGGGCGTTCGAGCCGAGCACGCTCAGGCCGTCCATGCCGTTGAAGTAGAGGCCGCCCAGGCCCATGGCCTGAAGCATCAGCACGATATTGTGCCCCATGAACGCCAGCTCCAGGCACACGCACTCGTACACGTCCGACAGCAGCTCGGATAGTGGGAGCCGCTTCTCTCGATCGAGCAGCCCGGACCGGACGAACGGCTCCAGGTCGCCCGCCGGTTCTCCGGTCTCGTGGTCCACGACCATCACGCCATGCCGGGTCATCAGCGCGAGCAGGCCGAGACACTCCTCGCTGGCATCCCCCACCGGCATGAACAGGGTCGAGCCCGGCGAGTTCGCCCACCATAGATTCGGCGGCAGGATGTGGGGCGGCTCCGAGGGTATGTCGAGCCGCTCGTCCCGTATCCGGATGGTGTTCTCGCGACACACGGACAGCATGCGCTTTATGCCCGCCTCCCCGCCCTCGCCCTCCAACATGGCCGCAGGCTGGACGTCCCGGGTCCGCGTGCAATAGCAGCCGTCGTCGTCCGTGAAGAACAGGGCGGGCGTGCCCAACCCGGCGGCCGTGGGCGTCGTTCGGCCGGTGAACCGGAGCGTGAACTCGGCATGGGACTCGGGCGTCTTCGGGCCGAACGGCACGCCGAAGCTCCAACCGGACACGCCGGTGGCCGACGCCACCAGGAGCATCTGCTCGGTCTCCGTCAGCGGCACGGGCTCCTTGTCAGAGCTGAACGCCAGCGGGCCGGACTGAATCGCCATCCCCCGGCCGAAGCGACGGGCTCGCCTGCCCGCCAGCGCCTCCATCAGCGGGAACTCGAGCAGCGACTGGAACGGTGTCGAACGGTGCGTCATGCCACCTCCTCAAAGGGGAATGCCGGGTCTGATCCCGTTGGCCGGTTCGCGTCCGCAGCGCCCATGAGTACGAAGATGGCACGACGTACGCCAGCCGCGGCTACACGGTCATCAGGCGCTGCTGGCCTTCATACATGCTGATCGAACAGGATCGGGTTCCCGTCCGGGTCCAGCACGACGAAGCTCGCGGGACCCGTCGAGCTCTCGTCCGCTTCCTGCTCCAGACGCACGCCGCTCCCCTTGAGCTGACGCTGGAGCTCCCGGACGTCCGTGAAGGTGTCGAGGGGGCGCGCGTCACGGTCCCAGCCCGGGTTGAACGTGAGGATGTTCTTCTCGAACATGCCCTGGAACAGGCCGATCGCGGTATCGCCGTTCTTCATGATCAGCCAGTTCTGCGCGGCGTCCCCCGCGAAGACGGCGAAACCGAGGGCTTCGTAGAAGGCCCTCGACGCCGCGAGGTCCCTGACCGCCAGGCTGATGGAAAACGCGCCGAGGTCCATATCGCCTCCTGTTGGTTGGTGTAGCACGCTTCAAGGCAAGTAGTCCGCCGGTATCGCGTTGCCCGGTTGCTCCACATCCCACACCACGTTCACGATCCACCACCGCCGGCCGTCGCTCACCACCTGCCAACGCGCCAGGATGAAGCGGGCGTCCGGGATGACCAGGGATCGAAGTCGGTCCCACTCCCGGTTTAACGGTCACGGGCTGCGGCGCCTGGGCTGCTCCGGGATCACGTCGTACTGCAACAGGACGATCCCGCTCCGCTTGTATGTGCGGTTGCCGGTCAGCGACAGCCGGCGACGAGCGGACGGGGCCGGGACCATCGGCCGTCCGCCGCCCAGCACCACGGGAACGATCGCGGGCTCGACAGTATCCACGCAGTCCAGTTCGAGCAGCGTCCGGAAGAGCTCGCCGCCCCCGTACAGCCAGATGTCCTTGCCTGGCCGTGCGCGCAGATCGTCGAGCCTCTGCCTGACATTCCCGGAAACGAGTGTCACGTCAGGGTGGTCCTCCTGCCGGAGCGAGCTCGAGAACACGAACGTCGTCATGTCCGGAGACGGCGCGCCCCCGGTGACCTCGTACGTGCGCCGCCCCATCAGCACGGTATCGAACTGACCCATGAGCGCGTCGAAATCGATCTCCGGGTCCATGACGATCCAGTCGTACTCGTCATCCGGTCCGGCGATGTAGCCGTCGAGGCTGCATGCCACCTGGTATCGGATCTTGCGCACTCGCACCTATCGTACCCGTCGCTGTTCTGCTGCGTGTACCATCAGATCGGTGGCCGGCGGCGCGACGCCCAGCCTGCGAAGCATGGCGGCGATCTGACCGCGGTGATACGTGGAGTGGTTCACGACATGGCGCAATAGTGTGGACAGGGGCAGGCTTCCTGGCGTTCCGTTCAGCAGCCTGTACCGGACGTCCCTCTCCAGGTCGTTGTCGGACAGAGAACGGAGAAAATCCTGTCGCTCCACCTGGATCGCCGTCATCGCCTCCTGCAAGCCTGTGGGGTTCGGGTCCGTCATCCATTGGGGCGCCGCCGTCGGGCTCTCGCCCCGGCAGCGTTTGAGCCAGATCCATTCCCCGCCGACCACGTGGGCGACTACAGCCAGCAGGGTGGGGAAGGACCCGCCGAGGTCGAGGGTCCAGTCCTTCGGTGGTCGCTCAGCGCAACACCCGAGGAGCCGGGTGTTCGCCCAGTCATTGTACGCGAACAGGTCGAGCGCTTCCTGCAACGTCACTTCAGCCTCCTTGGTCTTTGCCCACGGCTAGGCAGCGCAGTTGGAAGCGTGGCCCGGATCACCATGCCACTCCTCTCACTCGAAGGTGCTCAACATCGACTCGCCGCGCGGCGACAGGCGGTAGCCAACCTCGAGGCTCTCGGTCAGGCCGAGGCTCTTGAGCTTCCTGACGTTGCGCTTGAACCGGTCCCGGTCCTGGCCGATCTCCTTCGCCAGGTCGACAGCGCGCACGCCGGGTCGCCGCCGGATCAGCTCCAGGGTCCCGGTGGTCCACGGCCCGTCCGCCGATCTCGCGTCCAGCCGGCCGAGACGGTTGCGCAGTGCGGTGATCCCGTCTTGCCCGACACGTGATTCGCGCAGCGCCACCCTCGGATCTGGGCCCAGCGACCCGAGCTCGATCCGGTACAGCTGGCCATCGTCCCGCCGTTCGAGCTCGGCGAGGAGCGCCTTTCTGGACGGGTAGCCTGCGCGCGCCGCGTCCTCTTCCGTGATGGCGGCGCTCGACACGGCCGTCACGGCGGCGATCTGGAGCTGGCCGGCAGCCGTCAGGAGGGTACCGCCGGACCGGACCGTTGGCCTCTTCCAGCGCCGAAAGGCGAGCGAGATCGTCCCCCGCCGGATCCCGGCCAGCACCTCACGACGCAGCAGCATCCTCTACCTCGGTCAGCCCACGACAATGGGGAGCCATCGATACGCGTCGCCGTCCCGGAATACCCGCCCGACGCCCGGGAACGGAAAGTGGTATCCCGAAAGCAACATGCCCTCAGACGCGGCTTGTTCGAGCAGTCGAAGCCGGGTCACGATGCCCTCGTCGCCCTGATCGTCGAACAAGAAGCGCCAGCGCGGGTGCTCGAAGGCGACGTGAACGTTCGTGATCGCATCGCCGACCAGCAGCAGCCGCTCACCCTCCGACTCGGCGAGGACCGCGATGTGGCCGGCCGTGTGGCCAGCCGAGTCGAGGAGCCGGATCCCAGCGGCGATCTCCGCGCCGGGCTCCATGGGCCGGAGCTGGTCGCCCACGGCCTCCAATACTCCCGCGGTCCGGGCCAGGAAGGCTTCGAAGGCTTCCGTTCCCCCGTACGTATCTGCCAGGTCGGCGTGCCGCGTGGCGACGTCCGGATCGGTCCAGAACTCGAGCTCGGCGCGGGCGATCACGACGTCCGCGTTCGGGAAACGTGACCGGCCCGTCACGGAGTCAACCAGACCCCCGTAATGGTCTTCGTGGCCGTGGGTAAGGACGACCAGGTCGATCGCCTCGGGTGCGCTGCCGGTCGCCAGGAATCCGCTCGTGAGCCACCCCGAATCGGGGGCGGCCTCGAGCGGAGCGCCCAACCCGGTGTCCACCAGGACCCGCTCGGTTCCGGTATCGATCAGTACAGGGCAGAGCTGAACCGGGATCGCATCCAAGGGCAGGTGGCGAGCGCCGAAGTAGTGGTCGCGCTCCTGTGGCTCCACATCCGGCGCGAAGACCTCGACCGGCAGCTGGAACCGCCCATCGTTGACGATGGTGACCTCCATCGCGCCGACCCTGAAACGGTGGACACTGGGCCATGGGCCGGTGGCCCGGGGCGTCGCCGTCCACCCATAGCCGACGACTCCGACGGCCGCCGCACCGGCCCCGATCTGGATGAAACGACGTCGGTCGAGAGGTGGCATTCGCGACCTCAAGATAGATGGATGACGAGGCCGACGCCGCGGCGCGCCGTCTGTTCGATGAACGTCTTCA
>CAYXJH010000016.1:0-22181 GCA_964465415.1 uncultured Gemmatimonadaceae bacterium | reverse complement strand
TGCTGAAGGAGCTGCCGCTGACGCTGATCCTGCGGCCGTTCAACTTCGACACGCTCGCCACGCGCGCCTACCAGCTCGCGACGGATGAGCTGATCGCGGTGTCCGCGAACTACGCGCTCGTCATCATCCTCGCCGGCATCATCCCCGTCATCCTGCTGAACCGCACGATCGCACGCAGCAGCGAATGAGCGTACTGGAGGTCAGGGACGTCTCGAAGCGGTACGGCAGCGCGGACGCGTACGCCGTGCACGACGTCTCGCTGTCGATGCGGCGCGGCGAGGTGCTGGGGGTGGTGGGCGAGAGCGGGAGCGGCAAGTCGGTGACCGCGCTGTCGATCATGCGGCTGGTGCAGGAGCCGGGCCGCATCGCCCCTGCGAGCCGGATCATGTTCGACGGTCGGGACCTGACCGGGCTCACGGATCGGGAGATGCGCAAGATCCGGGGCAACGATATCGCCATGATCTTCCAGGAGCCCATGACATCGCTGAACCCGGTCTATCCTGTGGGCGACCAGATCTCCGAGTCCATTCGACTCCATCGGGGACTGAGTCGAAAGGAAGCGCGAGGTCGGGCCGTGGATCTGCTTCGTCTGGTCGGCATCCCCCTTCCGGACCGGCGCGTGGATGAGTATCCGCACCAGCTGAGCGGCGGGATGCGACAGCGTGTGATGATTGCCATGGCGCTGGCCAACGAGCCGGACCTCCTGATCGCCGACGAGCCTACGACCGCCCTCGACGTGACGATCCAGGCCCAGATCCTGGAGCTCCTGCTGGAGCTCAGGCAGCGCCTCGGCATGGGCGTGATCCTGATCACGCACGATCTGGGCGTCGTCGCCGAGATCTGCGATCGTGTCGTCGTCATGTATGCCGGGCAGGTGGTGGAGGAAGGGCCGGTGGAGGAGATCTTCGCACGGCCAGCGCACCCGTATACGCTCGGCCTGTTGGCCGCCGTACCGCGGCCTGATCAGCGAGGCGGTCGGCTGGCCGTGATCCCCGGCACCGTACCCGCCCCTACCCGCTGGCCGAAGGGATGCCGGTTCCGCGACCGCTGCCCCTATGCGTGGGACCTGTGTCACCAGCAGCCAGGTCTGCTGGAGGCGGGAGCGCACCAGCATGCGCGCTGCTGGCTCGTCGAGCACCCCGAGCGGAGGGCCGAGGTCGAGAAACGCGGCGGCGGGTTCACCCGCATCACCGCCGGGCGACGAGGTGGTGCGTGAACCGACGACCGGGGCCCCCCTCGAACCCGGGTCCGGATGCCCATGGTGAGCGGAACCAGGCGCTCGAACCCATGGCCGCGCTCGCCGAGGTGCCCGATCACCCGGACCTGCCGCCGGCCAAGGGGGACAGCGACCTCCGTGGTCGCACCGTGGACGAGCTGTCCGCCGGCGAGGCGCTGGTCGAGGTGCGGGGGCTGAAGAAGCACTTCCCGATCCGCCGCGGTTTCCTCTCCCGCGTGAGCGCACACCTGCTTGCAGTCGATGGTGTAACGTTCTGGATCCGCCGCGGGGAGACGCTCGGTCTGGTCGGCGAGTCCGGCTCGGGCAAATCGACCACGGGCCGTGCCATCCTCCGACTCATCGAGCCGACAGCCGGGACGGTCCGCTTCGATGGTCAAGACGTGGGCGCCATGGACCCGAACGCGTTGCGGGCGCTTCGCCGCAGGGCCCAGATCATCTTCCAGGACCCGTTCGCCTCGCTGAACCCGCGCCTGACCGTGGGGGATACGATCCGCGAGGTGCTCAAGGTCCACCGTCTCGCTCGCGGCGAAGCGGCGGACCGGCGGGTCCGGGAGCTGCTGAACCTGGTAGGCCTGCACCCCTCCCATGCCAACCGGTATCCCCACGAGTTCAGCGGCGGCCAGCGCCAGCGCGTGGGCATCGCGCGCGCGCTGTCGGTCGAGCCGGACTTCATCGTATGCGATGAGCCGGTTTCCGCGCTCGACGTATCGGTTCAGGCGCAGGTCGTGAACCTGCTTGAGCAGATCCAGGAGCGACTCGGCCTGGCCTACCTGTTCATCGCGCACGACCTCAGCGTCATTGAGCACGTGAGCGACCGGGTCGCGGTCATGTACCTGGGACGGATCGTGGAGCTCGCCGACGCCGCCACGCTCGTAGCGCGCCCCAGGCACCCGTACACGCGCGCGCTCCTTTCCGCCGTCCCGGTCCCAGAGCCCGGGCGGAAACGGGAGCGCATCGTGCTGCCCGGCGATGTGCCCAGTCCGATCGATCCACCGACCGGGTGCCCGTTCCACCCACGCTGTCCGCACCCGCTGAAGGACCAGGACTGCGCCACGATCACGCCGCCGCTCGCGGAAAAGGCGCCCGGGCAGTTCGCTGCGTGCATCAAGGAACCGGCTAACTCCCCATGAACACGGTCGGCTACGGCTCTCCGCGGGCCGTTTGCGCATGCCTCCGGGCATCGGCAATTCGAAGGGTTGACACCTCTGGAGGCTGCGTCTACCTTGCTCGTTCCGTTTTCTTGCGGTCGTGGCATTGCGCTGGCGGTCCGGTGAAGGGCCGGACGTCTTCGTAGCTGGACGAATGGAGGCGACTTTGACCGGTACTACGTTCCTGAACCTGGCGCTTCAGCTGCCAGGGATGGAAGCGCCCGACATGACGGTCGGGGAGTGGATACGCACCATCTGGCAAGATGGTGGCTTCATGATGTGGCCTCTCGCGCTCGCCCTGGCGATCGGCATCGCGATCATCATCTGGAAGCTGATCGACCTCTCGATCACCAGCTCCCGCACCAAGAAGGTCCTCCGCGCGGTGGACGAGCGTCTGGCCGCCCGTGACGTACCCGGCGCGATCCGGGCCGCCCGCGAGTCGAACACCCCGGCCGGCCGGATTCTCCTTGCCGGGCTGGAGCGGCATGGTGAGGGCAGCGAGCGGGTCATGAAGGCGATCGAGAACGTCGGCCTGATCCAGATGGCGGGCCTCGAGAGCGGCCTGGTCTGGCTCGCTACGATCGCGAACGTCGCCCCGTTGCTCGGGTTCCTGGGCACCGTGATCGGGATGATCCAGGCGTTCCAGAACATCGAGGCCGCGGGTGAGGTCGAGGCGACCCTGGTTGCGGGCGGGATCAAGGTGGCCCTAATCACGACGGCTTCCGGTCTGGCCATCGCGATCCCGATCAACATCATGCACAACTACTTCGTGACACGGGTCGACCGCCTGGTCATCGACATGGAGGAGTCGGCGCAGAAGATGATCGACACGCTCCACGAGATCGAGTTGGGCGCCACAGTCTGATCGGTCGCCGGCCACTACCGCAGCCATCGTGAGAAAGGCCACCCCCGGGGGTGGCCTTTCCATTATCATATACGACAGGAGGGTTCGTCGCTTGCACCCGAAGTCGTGATGATGCGTTACTCCCTCATGCTCCTGCTGTTCGTGCTCGTGGCGGGGATGCCGTCCCGCCCGACCGTTGGCGATCTCCCGGATCCGCCGGAGCTGTACCTCCAGGATCTTCAGGCTAGCGCACGAGTCGGTGTTGAGCGCGGACGATACTCGCGGTCCAGCCGCATTTTCGGTCCATACCTCGCGGCCGCTCGCGACACGACCCCCCAGATCTCGCTTCTCGCAGCCCGCCCGCTCGCGGACCGAGGCGGCCGGTCCGCGTCCGGGCGGCTGGTTGCAGGCCTCGGCTGGTTCGATGACGGCTTCGGCGGAGAGGGTCACATCCTGCCGGGCGGGAGTCGGACCTGGCTCGGGGCGTCCCAGCGTGACGATGGGTCGATGGACCGGGTCCTGGCGGGCGGCGACCTGGGTGCGACGGATGATGGGGTCGACCACCTTACGCGTGGACTCGCCCTGGGCGCGGCGGGCAGGACCGCGGCTGCGCTGACCGCGTTCGACCAGGCCATTGAAATCCTGCCCTGGATGGCGGACTGGGCGAACCTCTTCGCGGCTGAGTCCGTGGCGTCGGCCGGCGACACGGCGGAGGTGAACCGGCGGCTTGCGACCGTGGGCCCCGGCTTGATGGACCGGCGCGGATGGCGGATCAAGCTTCAGGCCGCCCGCCAGGCGGGAGACCTCATGGCAGCGCGCCAGGCGGCGCTGGCCGCGGCGCGGAACGCCAAGACCGCGTCCGACCGGGCGGCGGCCTGGGTCGTTCTCGGCGACCTCCGTCTCGTTGCGGGCGAGCCAGCGTGGGCACGCGAGGCGTACCGCAGCGCCATGGAGGGCGCCCCCTGGTCGACGGCCGCAGTGGCGGCCGCCCGGGGATTGGGACGGGCCGGCCCCACGCCCGACGAGTGGCGGATGATCGGGGTGGTGTACCTCCGCCATGGCAACCCCGCCCGAGCGATTGCCGGCTTCGAGCGATACCTGGAAAGTGGCGCCGGTGGCCCGGCCGAACGTGCCCAGGCTCGATTGCAGATCGGGCATGCGCTGTTCAACGCGGGCCGCTACGGTGAGGCCGAACGACGTCTGCTTGCGCTGGCGGATGAACCGGTCGCGCCCCGGATCGCGGCGGACGCCCTGTTCAGGGTCGGGCACGCCCGGTATCGCCAGGGGCGCATGGAGGAAAGCAGGCGGACGCTGGCCTCGGTAGGCGAGCGATTCCCCGACCAGGAGGCCGCGGCCCGGGCCCTGTTCCTGCTGGCCGATATCCAGCACGACGAACTGGATCTCCCGGCGGCCATGGTGAGCTATCGAGGAGCCGCATCGGCTTCCACGACGCTCGAGGACGCGAGCCTCGCGCTCGTCCGGCTCGGCGGGCTGCATTACCTCGCGGGAGAGTACGGGCAGGCGGCCGAGGTATTCGAGGAGTATCGGGCGCGTCGGCCCGAGGGGCGTCGTATCTCGCAGACCGCGTACTGGGCGGCACGGTCGCACTCGGCCATGGGACGCCACGATGAGGCCACCGCGCTCCTGAAAACGCTCAGGGCAGCGGATCCCCTTTCGTACTACGGCATCAGGGCAGGTGAGATCCTCGGTGAGTCCGTCCTCGCGTTCCCCATGGAGCCGTCTCCCCCGCGTCGCGAGCGCATCGACGCGCAGGTGGAGGTCGGCCTCCGACGCGTCGACGTGCTCGACCGGCTCGGCCGTCGCGCGGAGCTGGCGGACGAGGTGGAGCGTCTGCGTGAACATTTCGCTCGCCACGACGGGGGAGAGTACGCACTGGCCGAGGGCTTGAGCGAGCGAGGCTACACGCTGACGGCGATCTCCATAGGCTGGAATATCTTTCAGTCAGAGGGCGCTTGGAATCGTCGCTTGCTTCGCGTGATCTACCCGTTCCCGTTCCAGGCGATGGTGCTGCCGGAATCATTGGCGCAGGACGTGGACCCCTACCTGGTGGCGGCGGTCATCCGGCGCGAGTCGGCGTTCAACCCGGCGGTTACCAGCTCGGCCGGCGCCATCGGGCTCATGCAGATCATGCCGCATACCGGTCGCGGTCTGGCTCGGAGCGTCGGCCTCCAGCGGTATCACCCCGATATGCTCCTCGAGCCCGAGCTCAATCTGCACCTCGGCATCCGATACCTGGCGAACCTGCTCAGCCAATTCGACGGAGAGATCCCGCTCGTGCTGTCCGCATACAATGCCGGACCGAACCGGGCGGTCCGCTGGCGGTCCATGCCGGAACGCCAGGACGCCGAGCTCTTCATGGAGCGGATCCCCTTCGCCGAGACGCGTGACTACGTGCGTCATGTGAAGCTCCACAGGGCGCTCTATCGAGAGCTGTACCCGCGACTCGACGGCACGGAGACCCTGACGGGTGGCTGATCCAATCCAGTGATCAGCTCCTCGCGGCTCGAAGATGCGCGAGGTTTTTCTTGACGCTCGCGAACCAGCTACCCTAATTTGGACCCCCCGGCGTTGTTGCTGTGAGGTACCCAAGTTTCCGAGGAGGACAGGTTCATGGCCAAAGGCAGGGTGAAGTGGTTCAATGACTCGAAGGGTTATGGGTTCATTGAGCAACCGGATGGCGAAGATGTCTTCGTCCACTTCTCCGCGATCACGATGGACGGCTTCAAGACGCTGACGGAGGGCGAAGAGGTCGATTTCGAGGTCCGGGAGACTGACAAGGGCCTTCAGGCCACGAACGTCCAACGACCGGTAGGCTGAACCCCCGCCGGGTTCGGCGCCGATCCCGACCGCCCCGTCGCTGCTCAGTGACGGGGCGGTTTGATTTGCACCCGCCCCGCCCCGCGCGGTAAGATCAGCGACCTAACCCAGCGACCCTGTACCTGCATGCCCGACATACCGGCCAAGACGCGTCCGCGGTTGTTCCTGATCGACGGGTACGCGCTCATCTACCGTGCGTTCTTCGCCATGATCAGCCGGCCGCTGACCACGTCGAGGGGCGAGAACACGTCCGCCGCGTTCGGGCTCACGCGGTTCCTTTTGAAGCTGCTCCAGGACTACGAGCCCGACTACGTGGGCCTCGTAATGGATTCTGGGATCAGCGTCCGCAGCGAGATCTATCCGGACTACAAGGCGACCCGTGAGAAGATGCCGGATGAGCTGCGCGCCTCGATCCCTCGTATCCGGTCGCTGGTGGAGGCGTTCAACATCCCGATCCTGGAGCTGCCGGACCATGAGGCGGACGATGTGATCGGCACGCTCGCAGAGAAGGCGGGCGAGGCCGGCATCGACACGGTGATCGTATCGGGAGACAAGGACTTCTACCAGTTGATCGGCGAGGGAGTGGCCTTGCTCAACCCGGGGCGTGGGGGGCAGGCGCAGGTGGACGAGGAATGGGTGGATACGACCAACGCGGCAGAGCGGCTGGGCGTGCCGCCGGAACGCGTCTGTGACTACCTGGCCCTGATCGGTGACAGCTCGGACAATGTCCCGGGCGCGCGCGGGATCGGGCCCAAGACGGCCATCAAGCTGATCGAGGAACATGGTCCCGTCGAAGAGATCCTGGAGAAGGCCGAAGAAGTGAGCGGCAAGCGAGCGCGAGAGGCCCTGATCGCCTCTCGCGACGACATCCTCATGTCCAAGACGCTGGTCACCATCCTGCGCGACCTTCCCATCGAGCTGGACCTGGAGACACTCGCTGTCGGCGAGCCCGATCGGGACCGCTTGAAGGCGCTCTTCTCCGAGCTGGAGTTCCACGGCCTGGTGCGTGAGATCGCTGCACCGGCGCCGGAGACGGAGCGGCTGGCGACGGAGTATCGGCTGGTATCGTCCACGGACGCCGTGGCCGAGCTTGCGGCGGAGATCCGCGAGCGGGGCGTCATGGCCGTGCATGCCGTGGGGTCCGCCGCCCACCCGCTCCGATCGGAGCTGGTCGGGTTGGCGATCGGCGTGGAGCCCGGCCGGGCAGCCTATCTTCCCCTTTCCCACCGGGCCCAGGGCGAGCTGGACCTGGGCATGATGCACGAGGCCGGGGCCGGTGGGCGGCGCGCTCCGGGCAACCTGCCCGCCCTTCGGGCGCCGGCAATGGGTAATCTGGTGGCCGTTCTGGAAGACCCGACGGTTCGGAAGGTGGGCCATGACCTGAAGTACACGCTGCTCGCGCTCGGTCGTGCGGGCGCGTTGCTCGGCGGGCTGGACTTCGACGTCATGCTGGCGTCATACCTGCTGGAGCCGGGGCGCAGGGACCACGACCTGGATTCGCTCGCATTGCAGCACCTGGGCCATAGCCCGATGACCGTCGCGGACCTTTGCGGGACGGGCCGCAACGCTGTGCCGGTCGCCGAATGCGGAGTGGACGCGGTCCGGGGTTACGCTTGCGAGAAGGCGGACCTGGCACTCCGCCTCAAGGATCGCCTCGAGCCGGGGCTGGAGGAGTACCAGCTCCGCCCCCTGTTCCGGGACGTCGAGATGCCGCTGATCGCGGTTCTCGCCGCCATGGAGACGGCGGGGATCGCCATCGACGTCCCCTTCTTCCGTCGGGTCTCGGACCGGCTGGACCGGGACCTGGCCGCGATCCAGGCGGAGATCTTCAAGGAAGCGGGGTCGGAGTTCAACATCAGCTCGACCCCGCAGCTGCGCGAGGTCCTGTTCCATCGTCTGGAGCTGCCCGTCATCAAGCGGACGAAGACGGGCGCGTCGACGGACGCGTCCGTCCTCGAGGAGCTGGCCCTGGAAGGGCACCGGCTGCCCACGCTGATCCTCGAGTACCGGCAGCTGGAAAAGCTCCGAAACACGTACGTGGAGGCCCTGCCGCAGCTCGTGTCGCGAGAGACCGGACGTCTTCATACGAGCTACAACCAGGCCGTCGCGGCCACGGGACGCCTATCGTCCAGTGACCCGAACCTCCAGAACATTCCCATCCGGACCGACATCGGCGCCGAGTTGAGGAAGGGGTTCGTCGCGGCCGAAGGGTTCCGGTTCATCTCGGCGGACTATTCCCAGATCGAATTGCGGGTCCTGGCGCACCTTTCGGGCGATCCGACCTTCGTGGAGGCATTCCGCGCCGACGAGGACATCCACCGGCAGACGGCTGCGCTGGTGTTCGACGTGAACCCGGCCGATGTCACGGCCCCGATGCGCGATGCCGCGAAGACCATCAATTTCGCCACCATCTACGGCATCGGACCGTTCGCCCTGTCGAAACAGCTGGGGACGAGCGTGCAGGAGGCCAAGACGTTCATCGACAACTACTTTGCCCGCCTGCCCGATGTCCGCCAGTACCTCGATCGACAGATCGAGCGGGCCTACCAGGATGGCTACGTGGAGACCCTGGCCGGACGCCGTCGCTACATCCCCGAAGTCAAGAGCAAGAACTACAACATCCGCCAGTTTGGAGAGCGGGCCGCGACCAACGCGCCGGTCCAGGGCAGCGCGGCCGACATCATCAAGATCGCCATGATCGACATCGACCATGTCCTGCGTGACCGGGACGACGGCACCCGGATGCTGCTGCAGGTCCACGATGAGCTCCTGTTCGAAACCCGGGAGGATCAGGTCGAGGAAGTCGTTACCCTGATCACCGCCCGGATGGAAGGGGCGTTCGAGCTGAGCGTGCCGCTCAGGGTCGAGAGCGGCAGCGGCGCTACCTGGTACGATTGTAAGTAGAGCCCGCCTGCGTCCCCACGGGCCATTCTCGTGCCCCGGATCGCCGTCAATGTTGTGCCCGAAGGTCGGCACCAGTCACCCGATACGGAGGGCATCATGGCTCGATCCATCAACAAGCTGATCCTCGTGGGCCACGTTGGGCGGGACCCCGAGGTCCAGGCGACGACGAACGGACACAAGGTCGCGCACTTCTCCCTGGCAACGAACCGACGGATCCCCCGGGACAACGGGTTCGAGGAGCGCACCGAATGGCACCGCCTCACCGTTTGGAACAAGCTCGCGGAGCTCGCCGAGGCGTACATTCGCAAGGGCGACCGTCTCTACGTCGAGGGGCGGATCCAGTATGACTCGTACGAGCGCGACGGCGTGACGATTCCCACCGCCGAAGTGGTCGTTCGTGAACTGGTGATGTTGGGGTCGGCCGCCGGTCGCAACCTGAACGCAAGCGCGCTCGATGAGGTCGATTCCGATGCGCTGGTGGGGGCGAGCTGATCGCACCGCCGCGAACGCGAAGAGCCCCGGCTTCCGGCCGGGGCTCTTCGCGTCATCCGAGCCGCATGGTAGCGCCCGGTCTACTCGGCTGCCCAGAAGGTGGCAAGGGCATCTCCGTCCGTGCTCTCGCGGAGCTTCTCGAAGGCCCTGTTCCGGATCTGCCGGATACGCTCGCGGGTTACGCCCAGCAGCGAGCCGATCTCCTCCAGCGTTCGTTCCTCACCGTCATCCAATCCGTAGTACAGGTAGAGGATCTTCCGCTCTCGTTCCGTCAGGTACTTGTCGAACATGCGGTCGAGGAACTCGCGGCGGGCCTGGGACTCCACGCTCTCCTCGATGTCCTCGCCTTCCGCCCCGGCAAACCGCTCTCCGAACGAGGCGCTGTCGCGGTCGCCCCGGTCGATGGGAGCGTCCAGGGAGAGCTCGGAGGCCGCCACGCGCCGCAGCGCCCGCACAGTCTCGATCGGCTCCTCCATGTGCTCGGCGATCTCCTGATCCGTCGGCGACCGGCCCAGGAGCTGGGTCAACGCCGTCTCGGTCCGGGACAGCTTGACCAGGTTCGAATTCTGGTTCAACGGGATCCGGACCGACCGCGTCTGCTCCGCCAGCGCCTGGAGCACCGTCTGACGGATCCACCACACGGCGTAGGATATGAACTTGACACCCTTGTCGGGATCGAACTTCTTGACCGCCTTCAGCAGGCCTTCGTTACCGATGCAAACGAGCTCCGCGAGTCCGAGCCCGCGGCCCTGATACTTCTTCACGTACGAAATCACGAAGCGCAGGTTGGCCGTGACCAACCGCTCCGCCGCCTCCTTGTCGCCCTCGCGGGCGCGGGCGGCCAGCGCACGCTCCTCCATCGGGTCCTCGATGAGAGGATACTTCTCCACATCGAAGAGGTACTGATCGAAGGAGTCAAGCGCTCGGGAGTTGACGAACATAGAAGTCTTCCCTGGGGTTAGGAGACAAAAATGCAGCGAGCACCGCCGCGTTCAGGCGCTCGCTGCATGGCGAGGGAGAAGCCGTTCTGTCCGAACAAGGCACGAAGCATCCGCTCTCGAGCAAGCCGTTCGAGGAACTCGGCCTACAGACCTACCGAATATATACGGAGTCTTCAGAAGTGTAAACCCTCGTTCACCGGTGAAGGTCAAGCAATGACGCGACAAAATGGTGGTCGATCCTGGCTCTCACGCACGTAAAACAATGTTTTTTCACGACTTCCGGCGGAGCTGGTCCAGCGTGGCCACGGCCCGCCGCAGGTGCGGAATCACGATGGAGCCGCCCACCAGGAGCCCGACCGAGAAGGTCTCGAACAGCTCGTCGTCGGAGAACCCTTCCTCCACGCAGCGCGTGAGGTGGTACGTGACGCAGTCATCGCAGCGGAGGACGAGCGAAGCGACCAGGCCGAGAAGCTCCTTGGTGCGCGTGTCGAGGGCGCCACTGTCATAGGTCCGTGAGTCGAGCGCGAAGAACCGCTTGATCTCAAGGTTGCCGGCCTCGAGGATCCTCTCGTTCATGGTCTCCCGGAACTGCCGGAATTCTTCGACGCTCATCAGGCTGCTCCCTTGAGCTCGCGAACGGTGGTGTCGAGGGCCGGCCCGTCCTTGAGCAGGTAGAGGATGAAGGTGTCGCCCGATCCAGTACGGATGTGGAGGGTGTTCAGCCAGATTCCGGCGTGGAACTCTACGTCCTGGAGCTCCGGTAGGTCGATCCTGCGCGCTCGCAGGAGCCCTTTGAAGAGGAAGGCAGGTCCTTCGGCCGTGATCACAAGCCACCCGTTCCGGTAGGCACTGACCCCTGCGAGGCCGTCGACGGCGGCCCGGATGGCGCGCGGCTGGGCACCTCCGAGCGGGGGTTCCTTCAAGGATTGGCGGAGCTGCCGCGGCAGCTGATCCGCATCGCGCCAGCCGGGGCGGACGAAGAGGGAACGAAACCAGGCGACGAGGCAACGAAGTCCGAGGGCGAAGGCTCGCCAGAGCCGCGGCCCGAGGACGACCATGACTGCGATCGCGATTGCGCCGGCGATGAGCGCAGTGGCGGGGAACTCGATGGCTGCGATCACGAAGCCGACGGCGGCGATGTCCTCGGCCGTGCTGATGCGGCGTGGGCTGATCCGGCCTGCTCTGGTGTTGAGGGCGATTCGCAGGCCGGCCTTGGAGCCGTGTGCGGCGAGGGCGATGACGAACGCGACGGCGGCAGCGGCGGCCTGTGTCCCAGGCGGGTGGCCCCAGACGGCGCCAATGGCGAGCAGCGCGGCGGCAGGCGGGCGGATGAAGGTGTGGACCGTGTCCCAGAGGGAGTCGGCGTGCTGGACCCGGTCGATGATCGCCTCGATCGTGTACAGGATCAAAGCGGTGCCGATGACCACCATGCTCTCCAGGCCTCGCAGGGCCGGCGGCAGGTCCTGAATGAGGCCGAGCCGGGAGAAGATTCCCAGGGCGGCGACGGTCGCGTAGAGGTTCAGGCCGCAGGCGAAGGACGTGCCCAGGACCTGCCCGAAGAGGGCCGGAGTCATCCCCAAAGGTGCAGCGCCGCCGTACGAGTGGGAAGGGGCACCGGCAAAGCTCAGCTGTCGTGGCGGCGAATGACCACGGATGCGTTGATCCCGCCGAACCCGAAGGAGTTGGACAAGCAGACCGCCGCGCGGTGGTCACGCCCCGCTCCCGCGTTGTAGTCCAGATCGCAGTCCTCGCCGCCATCCTCGAAGTTCAAAGTTGGTGGGATCCAGTCATTCTCGAGGGCGAGGCAAGCGGCGGCGACCTCCATGGCACCGGAGGCACCGAGGGCGTGGGCGTGGTACGGCTTCGTGCCCGAGATGAAGGCCTTGTACGCCTGGTCGCCGAGCACCGCTTTGATGGCCGCGGTCTCGGTGGCGTCGTTCAGCGGGGTCGAGGACCCATGGGGACTCACGTAGTCCACTTCCTCGGGGCGGACGCCGGCGGAGCGGAGGGCGAGCTGCATCGCCCGTACGGCCTGCCGGCCGTCCGGCCGAGGGGCGGTCATGTGGTAGGCATCGTTGGTGGTGCCATAACCGGCCAGCTCGCCGTAGATCCGGGCGCCCCGGGCGCGGGCATGGTCCCACCGCTCGAGGACCAGCGCGCATCCCCCCTCGCCCATCACGAAGCCATCGCGGCCGCGGTCGAACGGCCGGCACGCGCGCTCCGGCTCTCCATTGCGGGTGCTCATGGCGCGGATCAACGCGAACGCGCCGAACGAGAGGGGGGCGAGCGGCGCCTCTGAGCCTCCGGCCACGGCCAGATCGCTGGAGCCCTCGCGTATCAGGCGAAAAGCCTCGCCGATGGCGATAGTGCCGGATGCGCAGGACATGGCGTTGGTCGAGTTGGGCCCGGTGAAGCCGAACTCGATGGCCACACCGCAGCTGGCGGCGCCGCAGAACGTGGTGAGGGCGACGCGGGGATCGACGGCCCTCGTGCCGCGGCTCAACAGGTTGCCCACCTGCTGCTCGGCGTACGCGATCCCGCCGAGCGCAGACCCGAAATGGACGGCGACCCCGTCCGGGTCCGGGTCGTCGGGCCTCAAGCCCGCATCGGCCAGGGCCAGGCGGGTGGCGGCGATCGCGAAATGCATGAACCGGTCGAGGCGGCGCGCCTGCCGGGGGTCCATGTGGTCCGCCGGGTCGAAGTCGTCCACCTCGGCGGCCAGGTGGGATCGCCAGGGTGACGGATCGAAGCGCGTGACCCGGCGAATGGGCGAGCGGCAGGACCGAAGACCCTGCCAGAACGCATCCCGACCGGTGCCCGCGGCAGTGATGGGCCCGAGCCCGGTGATGGCGACCCGGTACGGAGGGCCTGCCGCATCCACGTCGATCGCCCGGGAGGGGTCGGCACCGCGCCCTTCAGGCATGCCGCTCCGTATCCGCCCGGGCGGCTCTGCGCTCGGCCTCGGTGCATACGCCCGCGATGGTGCGACGGGCGATCGCGCTGACGAAGTGAGGTCCGATGACGTGGGTTGCGGCGAACCTGCCGATCAGGGGCCATGCGGGCCCCTTCCACTCGTGGATGACCCGCACCAAAGTGCCCGTAGGCGCGGGCACGAACTCCCAGCGGACATCCATGCCCCGCGTGACACCATCGACGTGGTGATAGTGGACCACGGGCGTATCCGGATCCGCCTTCATCTCGGAGACCCACCACGTGGGATACCGAACCGGGCCGAAGAAGTCCCGCCACGCGGCCATCTCGACGATGCCGAGACCGAAGCCGCGAGCCTCCTGGAACCTCACCCATCGGTAGTGGGGCAGAATGTCCGGCCAGCGTTCGACGTCCGCGGCAACTCTGAACGTGGCTTCGGGGGACGCGCGGGAGATACGTTCGTCGATGCGGATCATCCGATCTCCGTGAGGGACGGGAGCAGGAACGTGGCGATGAGGGCAGGCGAGATCAAGGACCGTGCCGGGAGTAGATCGCCCGTCACGGCCACGATCCGATCCATGACCGTCGGTCGTCGCGCGAGCCGACCGACGATCAGGTCGGCGTGGGAGGGACGGGCGAGTGCGAGCTCGATGACGCGTTGAAATCGGCGGGACGGACGTGTGAGCCGGCCGTGGAGGTGAGCGTATCGCCGCAGTGCGGTGGGAAGCCGCCCGTTCCGCAGGGCGGGGCCCACCGTCTCCGCCATGATCTCAGCGCCGGCCATGGCATGGAACACGCCCTGTCCGGTGAAGGGGTCGTAATATCCAGCCGCGTCTCCCACCAGGGCCGCACCGTTCGACGTGGCGCGGCGGACGGGCCAATCGAAGGGTCCGGACGCCATGATGGGCTCGGTCAGTGAATCCCCGATCCGGCTCCGAAGATCGGGTACCGACCGAAGCCAGTGCTCCAGGAAGCGTTTCGGACCCAGGCTTCGCAGCGGCTCTGCCGTTTCGCCCGAAGCCACCAGGGTCAGGTTGAAACGGTTCCTCCCCACCGGGGCGAATCCGACGCATGCGCCGTCCAGCACGTGCATCTCGCCGCTGGACGACGAGAGTTCGGGGATCTCCACGTGCGTGGTGAGTGAAACCTTCCGGAGCCGTGGCCTGCGGCGAACGAGGCCCAGGCGCCGGGCGACCACGGAGCGCAACCCATCCGCGCCCACCACCAGGCGGGCGTGGCAGCGGAACGGCTCGCCAGCGGTGTCACGACCGACCACGCCGGTTACCCGATCCGTTCGGGAGTCCCGGCTGAGGTCCTCGACCCGACCGCGGTGCCAGCGTGCGCCGGCCAGACGGGCCGCCCGGACGAGGATCGCATCGAACACGACCCGTTCCAGGGCGATGGCCGTGGTGCCGCCGAAGTGACCGACCCCCACGGCGCCGCCGGGCGCCGTGATCTCCCAACCATCGAGTCGGGCGGGACCCGCGGCCTGGACCTGGTCGAGGAGTCCGAGTCGGGCCAGGACCTCGCCGGCTCCGGCGCTCAGGCAGTCCCCGCAGGGCTTCGGGCGAGGAAAGGCGTCACGGTCCATGACGATCACGTCGAGTCCCTGCCGGGCCAGGAGCAGGGCGGACACAGCGCCAGCGGGGCCTGCGCCTACCACGAGCACGTCGGCGGTACGCTCGGTCGGGATACGGGTCGTCGTCATGGTCGTAGGACGAGGGCAGGATCGGGGCCGTCAGGCCCGAGCCCGGAGGACCAGGCGAAACACCGGGTGCCGGTGGACCACCAGTTCCTTGAGGCCGGATCGTCGCCCGAGCGTCACGAGCTCTTTAGGGGTGAACGCCCGCCGGACCGAGAGCGGTCCATCATGACGCGTGACGGGGTTGGACCGCCAGATCGTCGCGGCCAGCGCGCGAGCGCCGAGGTAGTGTGGGAGGCAGCGCTCGAGCTCGCCCACGAGGATGCGGCCGCCCCGGCACACGCGCGCCAACTCTCGTAGGATGTCGAGCTGGAGGGGACCGTCCATATGGTGGAGCGTCATGGACAGGAGTCCGAGGTCGAATGTGCGGTCTTGGAAGGGGAGTCGGAGCCCGTCGGCGCGCACCAACCGGACCGGTGCGGGCCCGGCCGTGCGTCGTCGCGCCACGCCCAGGGTGGTGGCGTGGCGGTCTACCGCCGTGATGGCGACCGGCCGCTTGCGTTCGGCGGCCCAGTCCGCCACCGCCCGGGCGAGGTCGGCCGACCCCGTGCCCACATCGATGACACGAGCGCCCGGTTCGGGGAGCGCCCAGTCCAGGTGCCGGAGCAGCGCTCGCTTCGCTCCGAGCCATCGGTTCACCGAAGCCACCTGGTCGAGCGCCGTCTCGAGGACCGCCTCGTCGATAGCCGGATCGTCCATTCGTTCGCGCGCTCCGTCCGCCCGCGGGAGCACCGTCAAGGTTGCCTCACCGAACCTGGTGCGTGGCCGGGCTCGTAAAGGGCGGCGCGCGCGAGCGGCCGAACCGCGGGTCCGCGAACGGCGACGTGATGCCCAGGTATTCACCGACCCCGATCAGGAGCTGCATCCGACCCACACCTCCGTCCGCTCCGATGGGGAAGGCCGCGTCGATCCGGAGCGTATTGCTGCCGCCCGCCGGAAGGTTGACCCGGAGGCCGGCGCCCAGCGAGGTTCGCCAGCCGGAGTCGACTCCGTACGGAGCTTCGCCAGGCCACATCCTTCCCACGTCGATGAACAGCGATGAGCCGATGTCGGCGACGTCCGGGAAGGGCCAGCCGGCGTACCATCGGTCTTCCGCGGTGAGGACCACGCGGCGACCGCCCGGCAACGCCTCCTCCGGCCACCCCCGCAGCGCGCTCTCGCCGCCCAGCGTGATCTGATACGGCGTTCCCACGTGCCAGCCGCCCGCGCCGGCGACCCGCAGAACCATGGTGTGATTCGGAAACGCCGACGGCCGGAAATACCCCAACACCTCCCCCTCGGCGAAGATGTCATTCAGCTCATGGGTGTCCGCGGCCGCGGCGTAGTCACGGCGCCCGTCGGTGCGGACACGAAGGCCCAGGAACGCGGACCGGGAGCCGACCGCTGCGTACAGGTCCGCCGTGCCAAACAGGTCGTTGTCGGAGCTAAGCCCCGGGAGGGAGCGGCCGACAGCGACCTCGACCTCGGCGCCGACCCGGACGTCCTCCCGGCCTCGGAAGCTGTCCAGACCCCGGCGCTCCTGCCAGACAATGTTGCGTTTGCCGACGAGAACGACCGCGCGCAGGCTGCCAAGCTCTTCGAGGCGCTCCTCGGCGGGAGCACGGAGCTCGGCCGGCGCGGGTGACCGGCCTTCGAAATTTCCGCCCTCGACCACCGTGATGCCATGCCCATTCCCGTCCGGATACCCGAGCTCGCGAAAGCTGAGTCCTGCACCGACCATGGTCAGGTTCCCCGGCTGGCCGAACCGGCGAAGGCCTACCACATGCAGGTCCCGCTCCCGTGTCGGGACCAGAAGTCTGCGATCCGGTATCCCGTCGGACGCGGGCACCACGTAGTCGAACAGGCGGTCGTGGTGGTTCACGAGCTGGCGCAGCGACCACCGTCCGATCTCTCCGACGAACGGATACGTGGCTTCCTGGCGGAGTAGCGTCCCGGCGCGGGTCCGCCCTGCCGCCAGCCCCAGCACCCATCGGCTCCCGAACAACTGAGGGGCGGCGTAAGCCAGCCCGTACTCCAGGGTCGCGTCGTATGAGCGATAGAAGGCGCCGAGCTCCCGGCCGGTGCCAACCAGGTTTCGCTCGGCGACTTCGAGACCCTCGAGCTTGAAGCCGCCGGACAGGTCGACGCGGGCTTCCACCTGCGTGGACCACTCGTCTTCCGTATCGACGACCACGTGGAACATGCCGTCAGGCTGCTGGACCCCGAAGATGTCCGCCTGGGCGATGAACCGGTATCGACGTAGCAGGCGCGCCGATTCTTCGATCAGGACCGGATCGAAGCAATCACCGACATCGAAGAGGAGCTCGCGTCGAATCACGGCTGGCCGCGTGCGGATGTGCAGGCGATTGGCCAGGCTGTACGCCCACACGAAGCGCGGGTCGAGCTCCGGGTCGGACGTGTCGAATATGGAGTGGTTGTCGATGAAGATGTGGCTGATGATGCCCGTATCACAGTCGGCCTCTGGCCCGGCCTGCGCCGTCGTGGCGGCGGGGCCGAGCAGGAGCGCCAGACTCGCCAGCCATCCCGCCGGTCGGTTGATCGGGCTCATCTGCTGCATTTCGTGATGTTCGTGGCGTAGCGGCGCTTGCCAGAATCGTGCTACGCTCCGGGCGTGGCAACCCGTGAGGGAAGTTCGAGTGCTCGTGTTCCTTGCCGCCGGTGGCGCCCCGCCATAGCGTACGCATCTCCGCAGCGCCCCGGTGCGCGTCCTGCAAGGGCGAGGGGCGGGCCAGCGGACAGGACGTCCGGTGTGGGGACCGAGTGGGGGTGCCGGGACGGGAATCAGCGTATGGAAAGGGGCGGACGCGTGGCTACGACGAAGGAGCGAGCGGGACTATCGGAGCACGGATTGGAGCCGGCCGGCCGGCTTCACTGGAGCCTGACCCAGGCGGAGCTCGTGGAGCACGCAGTCCAGCGCGGCGAGGGGCGGTTGTCAGCGGACGGCTCGTTCGTCGCGGAGACGGTGCCGCACACTGGCCGGGCGCCGAAGGACAAGTTCACGGTGCGCGAGCCGTCGAGTGAGGGGGAGATCTGGTGGGGTGACGTGAACGTGCCGCTCGATCCGGAGCATTTCGAGCGGCTCCGCGCAGACCTGCTCGCCGACCTGAACCAGAAACCCGACCTGTACATCGAGGACGTGTGCGCGGGAGCGGAGGACGAGTACCGACTCGACGTCCGCGTGGTGACGGCCAGTGCGTGGCATTCGATGTTCGTGACCAACATGTTCATCGAACCCGCCGGCGACCATCACAGGGACCCGGACACGGGCTTCACCGTCCTCCACTCGCCCGGCTTCCGCGCGGATCCAGATCGTCACGGGACCCGCTCCGAGACGTTCGTGGTCATCCACTTCGGCGAGCGTCAGGTCCTGATCGGCGGCACATCCTACGCGGGCGAGATCAAGAAGTCGATCTTCAGCGTGATGAACTACCTGTTGCCGAGGCGGGGAGTGCTTTCGATGCACTGCTCGGCGAATACGGGCAGGGGAGGTGACGTGGCGCTCTTCTTCGGATTGTCGGGCACCGGCAAGACGACACTGTCGGCCGATCCGGAGCGGTCTTTGATCGGCGACGACGAGCACGGCTGGTCCGACGAGGGCGTGTTCAACTTCGAGGGCGGCAACTATGCCAAGGTCATCCGGCTGTCATCCGAAGGCGAGCCACTGATCTGGCAGGCCAGCACTCGCTTCGGTGCGATCCTGGAGAACGTCGTGCTGGACGACCGGCGCCGCGCCCTCTTCGATGACGACAGCATCACCGAGAACACGCGTTCGTCCTATCCCCTGGAGTTCATCGAGGGCGCGGTGCCGGAGAAGCGAGGCGGGCACCCGCGGAACATCGTGTTCCTGACCGCCGACGCCTTCGGCGTCCTGCCGCCGCTGTCCCGACTGAGTCGGGACCAGGCGATGTACCACTACATCTCAGGGTACACGGCGAAGGTGGCGGGGACGGAGCGGGGCGTTACGGAGCCCAAGGCGACATTCAGTGCCTGCTTCGGCGCGCCTTTCCTGCCGCTGCCCCCGGCACGATATGCCGACCTGCTCGGGCAGCTGATCGATCGGCACGATGCCCGTACGTGGCTCGTGAACACGGGTTGGACCGGCGGGGCGTACGGCGCGGGCCACCGGATGCAACTCAAACATACCCGTCGGATGATCACCGCCGCCCTGAGCGGGGATCTGGACGGGGTGGAGACCCAAGAGGACGCGGCGTTCGGACTCCGGATCCCCGTCCACGTGCCCGGTGTGCCCGACGAGGTGCTCCAGCCGCGGCAGACGTGGGACGATCCGGATGCGTATGACCGCCAGGCCGCCAAGCTCGTCACCATGTTCCGGGAGAACTTCGAGAAGTACGCGGACGATGTGCCGGAGTCGGTCCGCAACGCCGGCCCGTAGGCGGTGAGACCGAACGCAGCTCCCGTCGTGATCCGCGAGCCTGTCTGGGGGACCATTGCCCTGGCGCCCACTGCTAGGCGAATCGTAGACTCGGCCGCGTTCCAGCGACTCCGCTACATCCGACAACTCGGGCTGGCGCACCTGGTGTATCCGGGCGCGAACCACACGCGCTTCGACCACGCCCTGGGCGTGTACCATTTGATCACGCGCGCTCTGGCGAGCCTGGACCAGCGCGACGCCCTGAGCGGTATCGATTCGGCGGACCGCGATCTCGTTCCGCTCGCAGGGCTGCTGCACGACGTCGGGCACTACCCGTTCTCGCACGCCCTTGAGGAGATCGAGGAACCGCTGATCCCAGGCCACCACGAGACGTTGACCGGCCGGTTTCTCGAGGACGCGCACGTGCGCGCGGCTCTCGAGTCGGTGGTGTCCGACGGCGTCCAGCGGGTGGAATCGCTGATCCGGGGCCGGTCCTCCTCGCCGCTACAGGGACTGGTCAGCGGCAGCCTCGACCTGGACAAGGTCGAGTACCTGAAGCGGGATGCCCAGTTCTGTGGCGTCCCGTACGGCGAGGTCGATGTGGACCGCCTGCTCGGCACCCTGGCGCTGCTGGAGCCGCCGGATGGAGGCCCGCTGGAAGTCGGGGTCCACGAGAAGGGCGTGGCGGCGCTGGAGTCCCTCCTGTTCGCCAAGTATCAGATGTTCCGGAACGTGTACTGGCACCACGCCGTGCGCGCCGCCACCGTGTTGTACAAGCGGATCGTGTTCGATGCGCTTAGTGGTGGATTCCTGGAAGCGGAGGAGCTCATCGGCAAGACGGACGAGGCGCTGCTGTTCCTGCTGGCGGAGCGGTCGGCGGAGCGGTCGGCGCCGGCATCGGACCGGGTTGGTCGGATGGTGGTGGCCCTCCAGCGTCGACGGCTGCCGAAGCGGGTCGTGGAAGTCGTGGCAGCGGACCTGGGCATGGATGCGGCGGCGTGGACCGGCAGCGAGGCACCGTTGAAGCGGGCGGTGGAGGACCGCCTGGGCGAAGAGCTGGGCCTCGGCCCCGGCGAGTTGTTCCTGGATTATCCCCAGAAGCCGGGCATGTTCCGCCTGGATCTCCTGGTCCGACGGCGCACGGGGGAGGTCATCCGGGTGGGGCCGGGCGGGCAGGCCGGGTTGATCGGGCTGCCGCGCATCGCGGAGGAGCTGTACCGAACCGCACGCGTGCTCCGGGTGTTCGCCCTCGGAGAGCCGGCGCGGGCCCTGGATCGGGAGGCGATTCTCGAGATCGTAGCGACACCGGCCGACGAGGTCCGACAGAGCCTGGCTGGGGGCCGGTCTCTACTCGCGTGACCCCATGCGGATCAGGGCGACGCTGATGTTGTCCGGCCCGCCCGCGGCGTTGGCTCGATCGATGAGCGCGTCGGCGATGGGATCCAGATCGCTGTCTCCGCCGAGAATGGCGGGCAGGTCGTGGTCGCCGAGACGAGCGAGGAGGCCGTCGGTGCAGAGCAGGAAGAGGTCACCGTGCCGGCAGTCCACATCGGACACCTGGACTTCCAGGTCCACGTCCTCAATCCCCAGGGCGCAGGTCAGCATGGCTGCATAGGGGTGCCGCCGGGCCTGATCCTCGGACAGGACGCCCGCATCCACCTGCATCTGGACCCAGGTCTGGTCCCGGGTGAGGCGCGTGAGACCTTGATCCCGGTACCGGTAGGCGCGGGAGTCCCCGACGTGGGCAATGACGCCGCCGGTATTGTCGGCGCGAAGCCACAGGGCGGTGAACGTCGTGCCCATCCCCGTCAGGGCCGCATCGGCACGAGCCGCCTTCAGGATCGCGGTATGGGCGGAGTGGATGGCGGCTTCGAGCTGCGCACCCGGATCCCCTGCGGCGCGGGCGGTAAGCTCGTCCACGACGTCCACGGCGATGCGGCTGGCCACATCCCCCCCAGCGTGGCCGCCCATGCCGTCGGCCACGGCGAACAGGCCACGGTCCGGTCGTTGTAGGATCGCATCTTCGTTCCGGGCACGGACCCGGCCGACATGGGAACGGCCTGCGAATTCCCTCTTCATGCGTTAGGCTGTCGCCATGGGCCCGGGGTACGGTATCTGGGTTCGCGAGCCGGGATGCGCTGCGCGGAGTTCACGGCGCCCGATCGCCACCAGGCTCCGGCGAAACAACTCTAGGATACTGGCGACGTCCGGGCAACCGGCACGCCGCTTGCCCTCATTGACGGACAGTACGATGCAAAGATCGATCTGGACCATTCCGCTGGCTCTGGCGGTCGCCGCCTGTGATATCGGGCCGGACAGCGGGCGCGTCGGCCGTGAGGCGCCTCCTCCTGCTGCGGTGCTCGCGCCCGGGCGGGATATGACGCTGCTCGATCAGCTGCGCCTGGTCGAGGACCAGATCGACCTGGCTCTGGACGGGGAGCCGTCGCGGGTCCTGACCGCTGAAGCGATCACCGATCAGCTCCTTCACGCTCCTCGCGCCGCGGACTGGCTGGCGACCGGGTACTCGGTGGAGGCTCGGCTTCGGCAGATCCAGGCCAGGGCCGATGCCATCGTCGCCATGATGCGGCGTGGGTCCCCGGTGAGCGCGGTCGAGCCGGAGCTCCAGATCCTCAAGGCCGATGTCCAGGACCTCCACCGCCAGCTACAGTTGCCCGGCGGGGGTCCGGCCCCGCCCACCCTCGAGACCCTGTTGGCCCAGGATCCGCTTCGGGACGCGCGGGCCCCGGCCGGTCGGGCGCCGGCCCAGCCCCA